>CAYXPV010000009.1:0-14791 GCA_964467285.1 uncultured Oscillospiraceae bacterium | reverse complement strand
TTTTCAAAATCTATAGTTAAATCTTGTAAAGCCATTATTATATAAACCGATTTTATAATTCTCTTCTATTCTAGTTTATAGGCTGAATTTAAACAATAATTAACCAGATATAACTTCGTCTATAGTTATAGGCTTCATACTTATTTGAAGTTTATCATAATTTATATTTGGTATTTGTGGTAATTTTTGTGGTATATAGGCTAATAATGCTATATTTGTAGCTAAATCTTGTAATTTTGGGACAAGCACAGTTACATATTCTACAGCAATTTTGTAAGGACCAGCCATTATATCTATAATTTTTTTAACAGCTTCTACTACTGTATCTATATTTAATTCAAAGTTAAAAAGTGGTTCAAGTAACTGTATAACTTCATTTGAAGCTACATAACCTTCATGTAGTGTTTGTATAAGTTTTTGACGTTGTTTCTCTAGTTTTGCGTTTACTTTTTCATTTATCCATTCACAAGCCTTATCTACTTTTTCTTGTGTGGGATAATCTTCTATATTTTGAAATGTGGTATAAACCATAGTATTTATACCTTCCAAAGTTTCATTTAAGTCATCTATTTTTTTAAATTTATCTTCGTTCATATTTACTCTATTCTATACTAGTTATTATACCGTCTGATACAGCTACAGTTTTTTCACCAGCTTTAAATACACCACTAGCCCCACTGCCACATCCTAAACTATTGCTACAATTTACACTAGGTGAGTTTAAATTAATTTCTATACCAGAATTTATATTTACGGCGTTCATAGAAGTTATTATTAATTCTCCAGATATATCAACAGTTAGCGCAAATGTACCATTCTTTAAACCCATAACTATAGGTTGATTAACTGGTATATCAATCTGCTTAGAAGTTGGTATATACCCATTTATAAAGCTACCATTGTTTATAGAATGATAATATTGGTCTGTAGTTAATGCCGTATTACCATCATTTGTAAAATTAGTAGCATTGAAATCTAAAAATTCTACTAAGCCTGTGTCTCCAACTTGTACAGGAGTTATAATATATGCACTAGATGTATAATTATTGTATATAATAGGTAAGTCTAATAATGTTGGGAATTTACTATAATAACCATAACCAGTATCTTCCATACCTTGTATTTCTACATCTACTGTAGCACCATTCACAGCCACAACTTTACATGGCATGTGTACACGAATTTGTTTAGAGTTCTCTCTATCTATAATCTCTTGAATAGTGGACTCTTTTTCTGCATGTAATATTTTCTGATATATACTTTCTGGTGGCATATTTACCTTAATATTTTACTGTAACTTTTGTTTCACAATCTTCACTATGATTTGAAAATGAAGACTCTATTTTACATATTTGATATACATTATCAATATTTAATTTTTTATTAGATAGTTTAACAAAACTACCTACAGTTAAATTTGGCATATATGGTGCTACAAATTCTATTTTTTTATCTTGTAAAAATTTAGGTTGTGGTATATTATCTTCATCAAATTGATAATAAACTGCTATACCTTCTGGATTATTGCTTACAATATATATTCTATTATTAGATATTGTACATTTTGCGTCAATATAACTTGCTACTTTTGTTAAAGAATTTCTTACATTATCATGAAGTATAATAGGATAGTTTAAATTAAAGTTTTTAACATTTTTATCAAATACAATTTCCATATCTATACTTTTGGCTAAATCTGTTAAAACTTTTTTTACACTAAACCCATTGCGATATGACTTACTTACAAATGTACCTATGTCTGTTCCGTTACCTTCTTGTAAATCAAGTTCTATATAATCATCTGCTTCATCATCTCCAGTTGTAATAGCTGGTGTTAATACTTTAGTTTTAGCTTTACTAATTTTACCTGTTTTAGTTTTTTTAGGTTTTTTTATAGCTTCTCTTAGTAAACCTTCAAATGCACTTTGCCATAATATATTACCGTCTGTATCTTTTAAGCCATATTGATTTGTAAATATTTCTACATATTCAGTATTGTTTAAAACGGCGTTCATATTTTGTTCGTTTAGATTGTATATTTTTAATTTACAAGAATTAGGTTCTTTTTCGTCTGTAAACTCAACATTAAATTCACAGTCTGCTTCTTCGAGTTGTATATTTGGACCATGTATAAGAACTTTTATTTTGTTTTCAAAAATTGTTACATTCATGTTATACTGTTTCGTTTATATCCCATTCGGTTCCATCTTCTGTAGTAAATTGTAAATAAAACTTATGCACATTGTTTTTTGTAATGGGTTCATTTATACCGTCGACATTTGAACAATAAATATTATAATTAAACCCTAAATCAAATCTAGGTAAACACAATAGCGAGTCTGCCGTTAGTTTTATACCAGATACAATTTTGGTATCATCAGATATTTCTGATAAATAAAAATCTACTAGTACATCATCATCTCTAAATAATTGTTTGAATACACAAATTATGCTAATATCACTACCTAATTGTATAGGTGTTATAAATTGCATATAATTTGATATATCTGGAAGTTTAGTTACTGTTATTTTCATTAATTTACCTTATCTACAAAGTATTTTGTTTTTTTAGTTTGTATCATTGGTTGACCATTTTCTATAACAACAGAATTTGGTGATTTAAGATACCAAAGATTTTTATCAACTAAAGATTTAGCCTGTACACAATCTGTTTTTTTAGCCCAAATTTTTATATATTTATTATTTTTTAAATAATTAACTTGAACTAAATCGCCTTGACCTACTAAAACGTAAGGAACTTTACTATTTGGTGTTATAATTATATCCTTTTTATATTCATTATTTTTAGCAAAATCCCTTAAATCTTTATATGAGTCACAACTTTTAGAAAGATGTGTGCCATAAAATCCAGCTTTTAAACTTTTACCACTATTAGTTTTATTATCTTGTTTTCTATCTGAACCTTTACCAGAAGAACCTTTCCCTTTAGAAAGGTTGTATTTTTTATTTGAAACAAATACTTTGGTTTCAAATTCATTTACTGGTTCAATTGAAAACGTAGCAGTATAACCATTACCTGTATTTTCGTCTTTTGTAAAAGACAAGGAACTGAAAGATACATTAGAACGTTTGTACATTTTTTCTGGAGATAGTCTTATATATATATCAAATAATGTATGGCTGTTAGCAATTTCTATAAGTTTATCTTTAATTTTTTCTATATTGTCTATTTCTACAGTTCTATCAAAATTTCCATTTAGTACTTTATTTGTCAAGTTGACGGTGAAATCTTTTTTAAATGGTTGTGGTAATAAATGAGTTGTATAATCAGAACCGCTTTCTACTTTTTTTCTAGGTATAGTTACTTCATAAGACTCTTGGTCGCTTGTAGTTAAACCTAGAATTAAACCTACATATTGTTTACCAGTTTGTTTATCAGTAGTGGATACAGAAGTTCTTTTTGTTTTAGTAATATCTTTTATTTTGTCTTCTAAAAAATCTCTAGTTTTATTACCTAATTCTTTAAATACACCAATTACATTCTCACCTGCCACTTGTGAAAAAATATTATGTGGGTCGGTCCAACCTAAAGACCTAGCTACTTTATCCGCAATTGTGCCAAATCCATTTAAACACAAGTTCACTATAGTATCTGGTGTCTTTTTCGCATTACCAGTAGCTATACCTATCAAAGCATTTACTATACTTCTTTGGGCGCCAGCTTCTATTGTATTTTGGGCAATATATTTAGCAATGGATTGTATATCAATATATTTATTTTGTCCGAAATAATTAATTTTTTGACTATTAATAGCTTGGTCTATAGCGTTGTTTAAACTTATGGTGTATTCAGAAGCTTTTTCATCGTTTATATCTAGTGTACTGGCAATTTTACCAGTTGCAGTATCTTTCCAAACAATAGTTAAATAATTGTTTGGCATTAAATCTTTTACTGTTAATTCAACTTGTGCAGAAGTGCTGGATACACCTGCTATATTAAATTGATTTGTGGTCATTATTAAATACCGTAACCTGTCCTAAATTTCTTTTTATCTATACCTTCTGGTCTATTGAATAAACCGTTAGTATTTTTATTTATTTTTTTATTGCGAGTTTCTTCTAATTTTTGTAAAAGAGAGTCTGTTATTTCTTCTGTATTTTTACCTGTACCGTCTAATGTAATATAAATATTACCACTATCATAGTATATTTGCTTAGCTTGTTCTTTCGTAAAGCCTTTTTCTAAAGCGAGATGTTCTACATTTAATGGATTTAATCTAGGGTCTGTAAGTATAGCGTTAGCTTTATCTCGTATTTGTTTTGCAGTCATGCCAGCAAAAATAGCAGATGAATTTGTATCAATACCAGTTTTACCCCAAGGGGTTTTACTCCATATCCATTTAATTAATTTAGCTATTTCTGGCAACCACATTAAGGCAGTTACTATCCAACCTAATGGACCTGTTGCAGATAAAATACCAGAAAGTGCACCTTTTAACGCAGTCTTACCAGTGAATTTTAAAAGAGTTTCTGCTATAGTAGTTCCTATAGGTCCTAATTTTAATAATACCCCTAGACCCTTCCAAGCTAATGAACCACCTTTAAAAAATAGCCATATACCCTTAAAAGCATTGTAGGCTATACTTATACCTTTAAATATTCTTAAAATAGCCACATATCCTACTATCTTTAGTAGTAATCTACCTATTTCTGGTATATATTGAGCAAAATTTCCTACTGCATGAGCTATATTACCTAGAGCTGTAGTTATTTTGTCATAAGGTATACTTAATAAAGCTTTTGATACACCTTGTAAAATTTTTATAATCATGTATGAACCACCAGCTTTAGAAAAATCAACCATAAAGTTATACCCTATGTTTGAAATAGTTTTAGCTAAAGCGTCTGGCTGTTGCATAGCTTTTTTAAGAGCTTCTGGTGAAGCATATGCTAATTCTGCTTGTTTAGAAAATCTTTTTACAAATTCAGCAGTTAACTTAGCATTGCCTTTAGCAGATTTTTGTAATTTTTCAAACCAATCGTTGCCAGTGAAACCCATCTCTTCGGCTGCTTTTTGGGCTAAACCCATTGCATTAGGCACGTGTGTACCAATTTGCATACGTAAATCTTGGGAGTAAATTGCACCCTTAGAAGCCATTTCACGAAGAGCATATGTAACACGTTCCATTTGATATTCTGACAAATGAAGTACACGACCTACTTTAGTCCAGTTTTCAAACACGCCACGTGTACCTTCTTCTCCTAAAGCTTTTCGTGTAGCTGAATAAAATATAGAATAACTATCAGCAGTAGATTTAATATCAAGTGCTAAATCTGTGGCTTGTTTGCGTATAAACTCAAATTCTTCATTAGCTTTATTTTCGTCAAGTGTGATAGCATAAAAACGTGAACGCATTGAACCTAAGTCTTTTTCAAACTGTAGGTAGCTATCAAACATATTTTTTACGCCGTATATACTAAAGCCACCCATAAGTTTATTGGTCATTTTACTTAAAAAACCAGCTTCCTTATGTATGTTTTTTAAAGTTTTACCAGTGCGTTTTAAAGACCTATCTGTTTTATCTAATCCAGATGTATTAGCCTTTGTAACAATTTCTAGTAATAGTGCACCTAATATATTTCCAGCCATTTATGTCCTTATGCCTCTGGGAAGAAATAAGTATACGCTTCTATATCATTTTTACTTAATATATCTGATACCATTTCTACTAAATCTGATAAACACCAAGTTCTTATTTCTTGTGGACTTAATCTTATATCGTGTGATACCATTTTTACAAACACATTTATAAAATCAGTTCCTTCTGTGAAACATCTTTGAAATGGACTATTCCTATAGTCTATTCTTTCAATGTCTCGTTGTCTGTTGTCTCGTTTCCATTCTGAAAAAGTAGTGAGAACATTGGGGGTATTTCCACTCCGTCTTTTTTTAAGTTCTTTATTGTTTCGCTCAAGTTTTGTCCAAGATTTTTCTCGTTCACAAAACCAGAGATAGAAGTAAAAAAATCTTCGCAGTTAAACCTCAATGCTTCTATGCCTAATTTAAACAAAGTTAATGGTTTACATTGAAACTCATCTTTCCAATCATTAACCAATACATTATTTTTTTTAAGAATTTGTGGGTTAATTAATTCTGTTAACATTCTCATTAATTTATCTGCGTTAATAGAATTTCTTAATTCGTGGTTTAATGCTTCTGTGTTACCGTCCATAAGTGATACAATTAAAGGCGCTACATTAGACAAAAGTTCAATAGACACAGCACCAGAAATGTTACAAGGTACGGCTGTTAATTCGTAAAAGTCACCATTGATTTTAACTGTTTTAGTTCTCATACTCATAATTTAAAGCTCGCTTTCTTTAATAATTATATATACATACTTATTTTAGTTATAGGTTATAGCACAACAAAGCAAGCACTAAGCGAGAAGTGCTTGCAAAGTTGTAGTATATAAATACTAATTAGCTTTCTTCGATTTCACTAGCACAGTCAAATGTAATATCAATCTGGTTGTTGGTACCAGGCTTTACATCACCAATTTGTTTAACCTGTGCAATATCTACACTGTATGTTGTAATATTATCTTCGTTAGTGTCACGAACAATTAAACCACCACGAGTTCTATTGTAGAAACATTGTTTAATATATTTGTAACCTTCACTAGATACATACATAGATAAAGTAATAGTTCTATCGCCTGTATATTGTTGTTGACTTTCAGAATATCCTTGTAAACCCCAGTTGGTAGTTACACGTTCTGGTCTTTGAATTGTAGGACCGTCTTCACCCCAACCTGTTACACTTTTACCATCGAAAGACACAAACACCTTCTGTGGGTCTTGATTAGCCATATTTTATGTCTCCTTTATATTAATAAGCCAGTGTTAACATTACTTTTTTAGCAGAACCAGCGTATTGTACTTCTGTTTCTACAATAAACATTTTTTGTGCAAAATATTCTGGGTAATATTTTTTAACTGTAGCTCTTGGTAGTACATTAATAATATAAGATTTAAGTGCTTCACCAGTTTCTTCGTCTACAGAGTCTTCTGCAAATATACCTTCTCTTTTTAATTGAGCGAATACAGAATTGATTTTATCATATACGATAGTACCACCTCTGTCATCATAAGGTATATCCTGTTCTAGTGCGTCCATTAAACTAGCTTGTAAAGATAAAACAGTTCTATCAATACCGATAATTTTTTGGATTTCGTCACCACTAGAAGTCACACCATTTTCAGATGTTAAATATCTTGTAGAGTAATCACCTGCTCCACCGATAAATGGTACATAGAAGTTTACATTTTTATCTTTTAAATGACCTTCTTCTGTATCAGTTAAAGTATCAACAGTGATGTTTGTAGGTTTTTTATAAGAAGCAGTTTTGCCACCAACAGGGTATGAAGCTAAGATTGAAGCTACTGCACATGCTAAACCTTCATCTGGTAAAACGTGGTAGTATAAAGCAGTTCTTCCAGCTTTCTTTTTCTTTAATGTAGTAGCGATATCGTCTTCTGAGTCACTTTTTACATCTGCACTGTTAGTTTGTGCAAATGCAATTTTTCTATATTGTGAAACCCAATTGTTTACATCTTCAATATCTTTATCTTGCTTCGCATTAACTGCGATAAAGAATGAATTTCTATAATCTACTCTTTTTAAAGCGTCTTCAAATGTAGCGTCTGTTTCTTCTTTTTTAATTACAACAAGGCGTTTAATATTTGATTGGTTTACACCTAAATTTGTTTTTTGCGCAAATATGTCACGAGCAAATTTATAAATCCTAGAGTCTGTATTGAATTTTTCAGCTACAGCTTCTATACTAGCATATTCTTCTTTACCACTTGGGCTAAAAGATTGACCAGCTACTAAATCATCTTCTGTAATTTCAGTTATAAGAGCTACATTTAAAAAATAGTCCAAAATAGATGTAGTTATACTTTCTACGGTTCTAATAATAATTATATCATCTTGATGAGCCATTTTTAAATTTCTCCTTTGTCTTCTAAAGTAACTTTAAATTTTTCAAGTTCTTTACCATTTTCGTCTATACTTATTTCTACACCTTTAGCTGGTTCAGTTTCAGTATCTATAACGTCATCCCAACCTACCAGTATATCAAAAGCATATCTGAACTTAGTATCTGTATCATTCCATTCAATAGTAGGTTGAATGTCAGTTTCAACAGTTATACCAATTTGTCTTGGGTAGTATTTATTGCCAGAAAACCAGTCCAATTTATCATCCCCATTGAAATATTTTCTTAGTTGTCTAGCTACTTTGTGTGCAAATGTGTCGGCTTGTAGACTACTTATATTTTCTGCTTCATTCCCCATATTCAGCACATTTATAGTCACAGTCATTAAAGAGCGATTTATAACTCTCTTAACGTACACACCGTCAGCACGTCTAAAATGTACAATCTCATCATACCCTTCGGACGCTTCCCTTTGTTGTGTTAAAGTACAATGTGGGTAAGTGGGTTGATTTCTTATAGTATCATCCCAGTACACTTTAGTGAATATATCGTCTCTACTTGTCCTATAATCCCCAAATTCTTTAGGATAAGTTTCAACTAATTCATTTTTTATAGCTACTAATAAACTAGCTTTTACACCTTCTAGGCTATCACTCATTAATGTCATCGTTAATCTCCTTAGAAGCTATAAACATTTTATAGTAGAAGTTTATGCCACCAAATAAATTATCTTCTGGTGGAACAACAATTTCATATTCTTTACCATCACTTACACGTTCTAATATAAGTGATTTTTTGGGTAGCTTTTTAGTGAAATATACCTTACGTACGTCTCTTAATTTTAAACCTTCTGGCAATTGTTCCCAATCTTTTTGGTCGGTCGGTCTTATAAACATTTTGTAGTTTCTGTATTTTCTGTATTTATAAGTTTCACCTTTTATTGGGTCATAAGTAGATACCCTATATTTTAAATGTATAGTTTCACCATACTTATTTATGGCATCTACTATTCTTTGTGCGTATTCATTATAATCTGGCATATTTAAACCCTATAAGTTACAATTCTATTGTAGTTATACTATATTTTTTGTTAAACAATTATGTTCTATACCTATCTCTCATCCATTTATTTTTAGTACCACTTCTTGTATAGTGAAATGTATGTTCTTCATTTCTAAATGTTGTTTTTAATTTAGGTATCATTTGTTCAAATTGTTTGGCGCTAGCTAAAAGTTCATCTATATGTTTTACAGTTTGTTTTTGTAATTTACTATAACCTTTAGAGCCTTTTACCGTAGTGTCTTTATAAATTTTATATTTTATAGATTTATAAATCCTATCTTGCTCATCTTCTAATGGTGAATTTTTACCTTTAGCTTTAATTGTTAAGGGATGGTTTGGAAGTTGATTATTTTTTACATTACTTTTCATTGTATGTTGTACCAATTTAGCTATTTTTGTCATAGCTTCATTGGCAGTATAACCTTTATTTACAAATGTTTTTTGTAAAACATTACCTATAATAGTCATTAATTTAGGGTCTGGTTTGTGTATAGTTTTAAGTATGAAAGACCTTTTAGGTATTTTTATATTAGAACGTGGTTTAAAATAAGCTACAAAGTTCCCACTTTTATCTGTAAGTAAATAACCCTGTTCTTTAGCACCCCTTTCTTTAGAGTATTTTTTATCTGTAACCATAACAGTTCTATATTTTCTTCTATACATAGGAGTACGGTGTTCCCATAATTCTTGAACTATTTTGCGATGTCTTTCATGGGCTGTTTCATATCTAGGTTTAATTTCAATAATTGCACCAAACTCATTTTGGTATGCGAGTTTAGCTATAGTCATTCTATGACTTTTACCAGCATTATGTACTATAGGTTTACCATTTTTGTTAATTTTACCAGAACTATATCTACGTATAACTTTCTGTTTACCTTCTTTTTCATGTATACCAACAGTAGCCATGTATCTTAAAAAGGTTTGTAATTTTCTTAACAAACCTCTATAATTTCTATTTTCAAACTGTATATTAAAACCTATTCTAAAAAAATTATTAGACATTAATATTTTTTTACACTTCTACCTATATCATCAGTAGTTTTATCTTTGGCATATAATATTTGGTTATCAAAACTTGGGTAGAAATCTCCTTTGGCTTGTTCAATTTCTGTATGTATCCTACTAGACTTCCATACACCACCCAATATAACATCTGGTTCATATTCTTGGTAATCGCCATTAAGTATATCTTCTTTCATATTGTCGGCTAAGTTTTTAAAATAATTAGCTTTATTTTTACCGTCAGCTATTGTAATGTCACCGATTTTTAAAGAGTCTCCTAATGTAGAACCATATTTTACGGCACACATTTTATAACAATCGTATAAAGCCCAATTCATATCACCATTATTTTTTTTAATGATATAATCTAATTCTTCATCTTGAAAAGTCTCTAATGTTGTACCTTCGGCACCGAGTAATAATCTCAATTGGTTTCTAGGTATATCTAATCTAGTAGGGTCATAACTAAAGGACATTTATACCACCTTATGCTAAGCATTTTTTTAATGTGTCTAAATCTTCGGCTGTTACTTTTTTCTTAGTAGCACCTTGTTTAAGTTCAAATTTTTCTTTAACAATTTCAAAGTCTAATCCTAGGATAGTTGAAGCTTGTTTAAATGTTTTACCTACACATTCGTATAATTGTGCTTGTTTTACAATTTCTTCTTCTGGTAAAACTAAAATTTCTTCTTTAAGTTCACATTTAACCACATTTGTTTTAATTAAAATTTTTAAAACTTTTTCTTCAAATTCTTCTGGGTTTATAGCTTCGTTAGCTAAATATTTTTTACCATTTAAAATTGCACCACGTGAAACATGAAATTTACACATAGAAAATGGTAAAAGTTTAATAGCACCTGTAGATAATAAAACATTATCCTCTCTAGTGAACATAAATTTATATAAAGAACCAGCTCTGTATAATCCGTAATTTCTAAATTCTCTTACAGCGTATGCTGGTAAACAATTTGTTGTATTTACATTTATCATATATTTTCTCGCTTTCTTTTAAAAAGGGTGGGTAGAACTTGTCTCCCACCCTATAAGTTTTATAGTATACCTATACTAGATACATTCTGTAAGTAATACACCAGCTTCTTTATATTGTTGTACAGGTACAAATCTTTGTTTAACACGTAAGATTTGAACGTCTCTTGAGTCATCTTCTCTTTCGTAGATACCGATACCAGAAGCAGAATTTGTATCACCATAGTTTAATCTAACAACTTTCATAGCACATGGTGCTGTTAAAGAGTTTTTACCAGCTTGACCATCCCAGTATAAGAATAGTTTACCAGTGTTGATATGTTTCATATCTTTTCCACCAATGTTAGCGTCATTGATGATAGCGTCTGTAACGTAGATATTGTCTAAACCAAATGCTTTAGCTAAGAAAGCTTCATCGATTAATTGGTCTTTTGTTACAGCTAAAAGGTCTCTGATAAACGCATTTTCTAATAAAGCGTCCATTACATCAGAAGTCATTAAAGCTGTATTTGGTTTACGACCGCATTGTAATTTAACTTTAGCTTTTAATTGTCTGAATAATTCAGTAACATTAGCGTCTGCAACTGTAAATTTAGCAAATTCGTTAGCTTCTAAGTTAGTTGCACCAGCACCAGTATAAGTTGTCCAGTTAGCTGGGTTGAAAGCGAAATCGCAAACTACTTGTTCGTAGTTTCTGTAAGCGTCAATCATTAATTTATCAGCGATTTCTTGTTTGTAACCTTCACCCATTTCTTCCATTGTTTCAAATGCGATAGGTTCTTCTACACCGTAATCTGCACAAACAAATGATTTCATTTCAATGTCTGTAGCAGTTTCAGCATATTGTGAACCAACAGCACGTTTTCTTAAAGAATTTCTGTATAAATCTTCAATTTTGAAAACTGGAAATTCACCCATACGTTTTGCAACTGTTGCTACACCAAAAGCTTGCATAGCAACAAAGTCTTTAGTATCTTCTAGTAAGCCTTCGGCTTTGTCTGTGATTAATCTATTAAATGTAACTTTATCATTTGTAGCCATTATTAAAAATCTCCTTTAAATTTATCTGCAAAAATCAACTATTTAATAATTACAGGTACTAATTCGTTTTCTACGCCAGTAGCTAAAGCTTTAGCAACAGCTACTCCTTCACCAGCTTTTACAAGTTTACCACCGTCTGCAACAACTAGTTCGTCACCAACAGTTACACCACCTGCTCCTACACAAGCAAATACAATGTCACCAACTTTAGCAACAGCTAAAACTTGTGGTGCACCAGCAGTAATGTCTGTAACGATACCGTCAATAGCTTGACCAGCAGTAGCGATTGTTCCTACAGGTGTTTTGTGTACCATTTCAGCTTTAACAACAACAGCGTGACCTAATTTGCCAGTGAAATCAGCGTCAGCTACAAGTGTAAATTCGTTTGTTCTTCCCATTTTATAAATCTCCTTTAATTTTTATTTAATTTCTCTAAGAGCTTTTTTAATAGAAATGCCTTTAGATTTAGCAATTTCTTGTGCTTTAGCGTATACGATTTCTTCATCTGTCATATCGCCAGCATTTTTAGTAATAGAACCAACTTCTTGTACCATTTCTGAGTTTTCTTTAGATACTTTTTTAAGTTGTTCTAGTACAAATTCTTTAGAGTTTTCGTCTAGGTTTGATTTTGAAATAGCATAAAGTTTTTCACCAATTTCTTCTGGTGTACCAGATAACATTGAGTATTCATCTTTAGCTTTTTGTACAAAAGTCATTTTTTCATTTGTTTTTTTAAGTTCGGCTAATTCATTTTCTACTGTTTCTTTAGCCTTTTTAAGTTGTTCAATTTCATTAGCAATGTCAGCAGTTTTTTCGACAGGTTCTTCAACTGGTTCTTCTACTTCTGTTCCTTCGGCAGGTTGTTCTACAGTTTCAGTTTCTTTAACTTCTTCTGTAGCTTTTTCAGTTGTAACTTCTTCGTTTGTCTCAGTTTTTTCAACTGGTTCTTCTGCTTTTTGTTCAACAACAGGAGTTTCTTCTTCTGCTGGTTGTTCTTCTGTTTCAGCAGGAACTTCTGGTTCATTTTCAACTGTTTCTTCTACAGTTTCTTTAACTTCTTCTGTAGTTTCTCCAGTTGCAGGTTGTTCATCAGCAGGAGTTTCAGTTTTTTTCAAGCCAAGAGCTGTAACTAATGTGTCAAATGCTTTTTGGATAACATTTAATTGTTCTTGTTTTTCCATTTCGCTTGTATTCTCCTTTGTTATAACGTCTGTTTCATTTTGGGGATGTGTTTCTACATCTTGAATATGAGACTTGGAAACTAATGAAACTTCATATTTACCGTCTTCTGTTTTTGTTATAGGTAAGTTTTTAAATTCTTCAATAAACATATTAAACAATTCTTTAAACTTAGCTTCCTTTTCTTCTTTTGGTATTTCAGCATATTGGATTTCTGATATACCACATTGTAAAGCGTCACTTAATAAATTGTAATATGTATTATTAACGTCATACTCTAACCAGTATTTTAAAAAGTTTTTAAATGCACTTTCTTCTGGTTCGATTTCTTCATACATATCTAAAAATTTTTTAATAGTTTCTTTCATATTACTATCTTTAGCGCCTTCTTTATCTTTGACAAGTTCAAACTCTGTTTGTTTATTTGCTCCAGAGTTATATTTAGAACATAAACTCACTTCATTAGAGCTTACGGCAGTAATAATTTTAAATTTTTTACCCATTTCTATTTACCTATTCTTCTATTTCAAACAATGTTTCAGAGTTACCAAAACCACCAAAACTAAAACTATTTATTTCACCTTTTTGTATTTGTTCAAATAGTTCATCGTTTACTATGAAACCACATTTCCATATATTACTAGGATATTCTACACCATTAAACTTTACTATCTGGCGTTCAACTTCACTTTCCACAGGATAGCCAAAATCACTTGAGAAATAATAATGTGAAAATCCTAAATGGTGTTTTGATAATATATTTATATTTGCTAGTAAACTATCTAAATCAACACTTTCTCCTTTCGTAAGTTCTAGTGCGTTTTTAGCTAGTTCTAAAGATTTATCTACTTTTAAAGATATATTGCCTAGGTAAGACCAAGCTAACTTTTCTACTGTGTCTGCGTCTATAAAGTCGTGATGATAATCTCCAAATTCTTCACCACATTGGGGGCAAGAAGTATGGTTTTCATCTAAGTAATTTAATTCACCACATTTTAAACATTTAGTAAATGCCTTGCCTGTACTTTCTTCAATCCAGTAGTTAGTTTCGTATACTATACCTTTTACAAAATTATCAGCCATTATGTACCACCTTTCATAGCACCACCATAATTACCACGAGGTTTTTTACTAGCATTATTTGAATTTTGTGAGGTGCTATTAGACTCATCTAGTGTTTCTACGTCTGATACTGTAATATCATTTTTATTGTTATCTGGATTACCGTCAGCGTCTAAATATTCTGGGTTTTGTAATGCTTGATAGTTAACATTATTGATAGTTTGCATTTCATGTCTAATTTGTGCATTTTCCCATTGGTCTTCTGTAGGTTTAGGAGCCGTTTTACCAACCAATTTATCAAGTAAGTAATTATTTAATTCATAAGTTGGTGTAATTAATGGTCCACAGTTTTTAGCTACAGATTGTATAAACCAAGAAATAGCTTGTAAATCTAGGTCGTCTAAATTACCATAATCTAAATAAGGCATTAACTCTGTATCTAAATTATTTATTTCAAAACCTTGTAAAAACTTAGAGAAATCACTTTTGAA
>CAYXPV010000008.1:0-15136 GCA_964467285.1 uncultured Oscillospiraceae bacterium | reverse complement strand
AATAAAAATATGCTCGTGGGAGGAGGTAACACCTAGATCCTCTTTGCTTATTTCTCCCAAAACCGTTGTAACCATTAGTTTTCACCTCATTTTACTTTTTTTATATTCCAAAGGTGACATACCCACGATGTTTTTGAAAAGAGAGCCAAAATATTTAACATCCGAAAATCCAAGTTCTTTGGAAATATCCAAAACCATCATTTCCGTTTCTTCCAAAAGTCTTTTGGCTTCATCAATTTTCAGTTTGTTAAAATACGAAAACAGGGTTTGTCCCGTCTGTTCCTTAAATATTTTGCAGAGGAACGACCTGGAATAATTCACCTTTCTGCATATGTCATCCAAAGACAGTCTGGTACCGATATTTGCCTGAAGATGGTCAACAATTATTGCGGAAAGCTTTGGATAAAAATCTTCTTTATCCAGAAAAATAACCCCCGGATTTTTCTCTGCAGACATTTTTCGAAGCAGACAAATTATTAAATATTCAAGCTGTAAAATTATAGCTTGCTGACCGCCAAAATTGGGCTTTGCAAGAATCTCCAGATGTTCTTGGTCGTTCATAAAAAATGTATGCTTATATTCAAAAATAATTTTTGAGATACAGTCCTTAAGAGATTCATCAAGCGAAAGCACCTCGGAATCCAGAGTTTTCATAGCATGGGAAAAGGTTTCGAAACACACAACAAATGCAGTACTGTCTTTGCAGGAACTGCACACATAGGAATGAATTTTTTCCGGCGAAATAAAAGCCACCTCGCCACATTTAAGGTGGATTGTTTTCCCCTCTAAAATAAGCTCAACATTTCCCTTTTCAACATAGCAAAGCTCCCAGAAATTGTGCTTTTCTTCGTAATTTTTGTACTTTCCTTCAAAATCAAGATACTCCAGGGCAGTAAGACCTTTTATATCTATTACGTTGCGGATATTGTGTTTGAGATAAGTTTTCATATAATCCAACCTCTCCTTCCCCTAAAATCAGTATACTTCATACGTTTTTTACTGTAAACCTATTATTTTCTTTTAATACACCAAAATATTCCTTAGAATATTTTTTGTGTAATCTTTCAGTTGTTCAAATATGACATATTCAATTCTTTTTGAAGTATTGACCGAAAAAACATTATAGCCTTAACTCCGCTTTGATGCGAAGTTAATTTTATTTAAAATTGTATTGAATTTATTACCTTTCCGTGATAACATCTATATATAGAAAACAATAAAGGAGCAACCCCTTATGACAAAACTTAATTCCGTAAGAATAGTACCTTCCAACTGGAAGGACGAAAACAGATTCAATACACTTTTGTCACTTCTTGAAAAACACCCCTGCGGTGTGGGAGAACTGGCATTTTTTACATCGTTTACCCATGCACCTCTTACCTTAGACGAAACAAAGGCAAGACTTGAAATAATTGAAAAACGTATGCTTAAGGCAAGAGAAAAAGGCTATAAAGCAGGCATAAACATCCTTGCCACCATAGGTCACCACAATGAGGACTTAGACAGAAGCCTTAAGGGAAACTATGCCCATATGACAGGTATTGACGGCAACATATGCCACGGAAGCTATTGTATGAATGACGAAAAATTCCTTAATGAATACGTAGTTCCCGTATACGAAATGCTTGCCAAAACCAACCCGGAATTTATATGGATAGACGATGATGTGCGCTACGGGCATATGCCCATAGGCTACGGTTGCTTCTGCGATAACTGCATAAAGATATTCAACGAAACAAACGGCACATCATACACAAGAGAAGAACTCCGTAAAGAATTAAACAGCGGCAATGTGGAAATCCGCAAAGCCTTCCTTAAGAAAAACAGCGACTCCATATGCAATCTTTTTAAGCTTATAGGCAAAACTGTACGAAGTGTATCGGACAAAATTAAGCTTGGTTTTATGACCGGAGACCGCTTCTTTGAAGGCTACGAGTTTGAAAGGTACTCCGAAGCACTCTCCGACGGCGGTAAATACGAAATTATGTGGCGTCCCGGTGGCGGTGCATATCAGGACAGAAACTTTGACGATATTATAGAAAAGGTTAGTGCCGTAGGCAGACAATGTGCATATCTCCCCGGATATGTGACCTCCATACAATCGGAGATAGAAAACTTCCCCTATGATATAATACAAAAATCTCCCAAGTCCACTGCACAGGAAATACTGCTCCACGTTGCGGCAGGTTGCACCGGTGCAGCACTTAACATTCTGCCCGGGATGTCCGAAAATCCCGTATGCGACGAACCCATTGAAAGCATAGAAAAGCATCTTAAAAAAATCAACGAAACCTATGAATTTGAAAAACTGCTTTCAGCCAAAATTCACAGCATCAGCCCTTCGGGTATACATACCGGCTGGAACATATATTCTCAGGCGGCAACCTCCGGTGAGGAATGGGCAAAAACCTTCCCCGACCTGGAATTTGGTCAGTATGCTGCTGAACTCCTTGATATGGGATTTCCTCAAAGCTACCGCACCGACAAGGCAGAGGTTATGCTCCTTACCAAAAATGCGGCATCCGTAATGACCGACGAAGAGATAACCGAAATCCTGTCCGGCGGTGTGTATATGGATGCAGATGCTCTTTGTTGCCTTAATGAAAGAGGTTTTGGAAAACACACGGGCTTTAAGCTTGGCGAAAACCACCCCGTTGATGCTCATGAGAAATATACAGATGATCCAATAAACGAAGGAATTGTCGGCGGTATGCGAAACTGCCGTCAGGCGTTTTATCCCGGAGAATCCCTCTCCATTGTGCCGACGGACAGTAAAGCAAGAGTTATTGCAAGTCTTACGGACTATCAGAGAGTGCCTATGGCAGATTGCTCCATGGGACTTTACGAAAACGACCTTGGGGGAAGAGTATGCGTTGCAGGGTACTACCCTTTTAAGCGTGTATCTTTTTATCAAAAATCCGTACAGCTAAAAAGAGTATTTGAATACCTTTCAAAGGGCAAATTCCTTGCATACACCCTTACCCATGCCAAGGTACGTTTATGGACCTACAAAGGGGAAAAGAACTCTTATATAGTGCTTTTCAACCTTACAAACGACGAGCACGAAAACCTGCAAATTGCCGTAAACACCGATGTGAAAGCGGCAAAAGTATATGACTGTTTCTCTGCTCCCTCCTGCTCGGAAGTTAAGATTGAAAACGGTGTACTTACCCTTGACACTTTAGCACCTTTTAACACCGTGCTTATAGAATTATAAAAGGAATATTGTTATGAAAATAACCCAAGCCAATATTGGCAAAATAAAAACTACAGACATTCTCCCCCATCACGATGTGGTGTTCAAATCCCCCGTATGTGACCCTACATACGGTTTGCCCATAGGCAACGGAAGCAGCGGTTCACTTATATGGTTTGAGGAAGACAGGCTTATTTTAAATCTTAACCACACAGACCTTACAGACGATACCGCAGACGGTGATTTCTACTACAAAAGGGAGGACGAAACCCACACCGTATGCCGAAACGGAGGAAAGTTCAGCCTTGATTTCGGTTGCCCGATATTCGGAGAAATATATCAAAATGACTTTGAGGCAAGACTCTCCCTTAAAGATGCCACGGCAAAAATAAGTGGAAAGACTCCCTTTTCGGATATATCCGCAGAAGCATTTTCCTCGGAAAGTGCAGGCGTTACCGTACTATCAGTTCAATTTGATACAACTGAAGAAATGCGACTTCGGGCGTGTCTTGAAAGATGGGGAAGCAGAACCTTCCAGTACTGGTACATACGCTATGCTCCCGATGCTTCCATAGGTATTTCGGGTACCGATTCTTCCGTTACGGACAGCGGAATATGTGTATCTCAACAAATAGACAAAGAATATTTTGCCATAGCGGTAATACCTGTTACTTCAAATGATTTTGAAACGAAAAGGAACGGAAAGCACAAATCGCAGATTGAGTTTGAAAGTACCGAAAAAGTGAATGTAGATTCTATATTGCCGTAGGCTTTGGCGATACAAAGGAAAAAGCCGAAAAAAATGCTTTTTACATTGCATGGAGCGCAAAGGAAAGAGGAAAAGAAGAATTATACCGCGAACATCTGACAGCCTGGGACAGTTTCTGGAACAAATCCTTTGTAAGCATTGAAAATGACTTCGCGGAAAATTTGTGGTATCTTAACCTATACTATGCCAACTCTCAGATGAAGGGCAAATACCCTCCCCACTTCTGCAACGGTATATGGGGTTTTTACCACGATTTTGTACCCTGGAATATGTACTTCCACTACAATACCCAACACGGTTTTAATTCCTTTAACGGTGCAAACCACCCGGAGCTTATGGACACATACATTAGATTCCGCAGAAATCAGCTTACCATAGCCAAGAAGTACGCCGAAGAAATAAAGGAAACCAAGGATGCTTTCTACACAGATATATGTGATATGAAAGGCAGAATGGTGGCAGACAAAATAGAGCTTTCCAAAAACTGCACCTGCGGTGCACAGATAGCTATGCTTATGTATAAAAACTATCTGTACACAGGTGATGAGCTATTTCTTAAAAATACAGCCTTGCCTGTAATGGCGGAAGTCGGTGGCTTCTACCTTGATATGCTTAAAAAAGGTGATGACGGCAAGTATCACATTGAGGGAACCACCGCCTACGAAGGTTCTCCCCTTTTTGACGACAGTATAACGGACCTCGTGGCAATACGAAGCCTTTTCGGCGCACTCACCAAAGTGCTTCCCGAAAAGGAAGGAAAAATTTACAAAGAAAAACTTGATTTGCTGGTTGACTTTACTTCGGTTGACCTTGATGCCGATGAAACGGAAAATGAAACATTTGTACAGGGCATAGGAAAAGGTCAAAAATGCAAAGGTAAAAAAGTACTTTCTGTAGGAATCCTTTCCGAAGGAAATACGCCGGAAAAGATTAAAGGTCTGAAAAAGGGTAAGCCAATACGAAAAACCTTCGGCACCATAGAAAAAAACGTAATCAGCTACTACGGCTTCCCGGATGCTGAGTTTTCGCCCATATATCCTTCAGGACTTGTGGGAATAAAAGACAAAAATACTGACCTTTACAATATGCTTTATAACAACGTATGTATGCACCACCCTGTCCTTGAAACCGAAGCCGATGACAAAAGTGGAATGTGCATGGGATGGTGTATGATGCCAATCTATCTTGCACGTATGGGTATGGCAAAGGAACTTAACGAGCAACTCAAACGAACAATATCCACATGGATGGCATTCCCACAAGGGTTTGGTCTGTACGGAGGGTACGAGGGTCCCGAAGGCAGAGGTGCCAATACAAAACGTTCTACCCGGGACAGATTCATTAAAATGGATATACTTAAAATCGACGGCGAACATAAGCAAGATGTGATTGACTTTAACCTTGACTTATTTAAAGATAAGCCTGAGTACCACTCTGCAATGAACCTGTGGAACTTCCGCCACTTTGACTACGAAACCCTTCCTATCCTGTCGAATGCTGTGACGGAAATGCTTCTGCAAAGCTATGACGGAACTGTACGTTTGTTTGGTGCAATTTTAAAAGACAGCGAAGTTTCCTTCAAACTTGCGGCTGAGGGCGGATTTGAGATAAGTGCAGTATATCAAAAGGGCGAGTTTGCCGTGGAAATAGTAAGTAATCTCGGCAAAGAACTTAAAATAGCTTTTGATAATGTAACCGATTGTGCAGAATTCTTTGACGGTGACAAAAAGCTGTGTCCCGAATTTAAAGACAAGGCATATGTACTCGGCACATATCCCGGTATGAGAATTTTAGCAATAAGTAAAAACGCCGAAAAAATAAGCATAGACAAAAATACAAATATAAACAACAACGTAAAGCGGCTTGGCGATGCAAAGCCGGGATGTGAAAGAGAATTTTAAATAAGGTGTTCGTAAATTACGGACACCTTATCTTTTTTCATATTCATAATAATAACACTTTTCATCTTTATTAAACTTAAGCTTAGCTCCGAACACATCTTTTATAACATTGGTTTTGTAAAGATTTACGGGAGTGTCCACCGCCAAAACTTCGCCGTCTTTAACTACGGCAATTTCATCCGAAAAGGTAAATGCCAACGGAAGGTCGTGCATTACGACAGCTATGCCCTTTCCCTCCCCGACAAGTGAAGAAAGAGTGTGCATTATGCCCATTTGGTTGGAAATATCCAGATATGTGGTGGGTTCATCAAGAAGTATATAATCCGTGCTTTGAGTAAGCGCCATAGCGATATATGCATTTTGCCTCATACCGCCGGAAAGTGTTGCAAGAGGACTCTCTCTATATTGGGAAACTTTCATCTGTTCCATAGCTTTATGAGCAATCGCCCTATCCGCGGCTGAATATCTGCGAGGATATGCAAGATAAGGAAATCTTCCGTGGAGTACAAGCTGTTCTACGGTCATATCCGGTGTATTTCTGCTTTGTGCAAGGTAGGATATTTTTCGCGATACATCACGGCTTTTCATATCCGACAAAGATATACCGTCAATTACAAGGCTTCCCGAATGAAATTTAATGATGCCCGTAACAGCTTTAAGCAAGGTGCTTTTGCCCGAACCGTTGGGGCCTATAACCGACAAAAGCTTGCCCCTGTTTACATTTAAGGAAACATTCTTTAATATATTTTCTTTGCCGTAGCCGGCGTATAAATTTTTGATTTCAAGCATCGCGGTGACCTCCTTTCCCTCTTATAAGTACAAATACAAAGAAAGGCGCACCGAGAAACGCCATAATTATACCTACCGGTATTTCGTATGGCGAAAACAAGGTTCTTGCCAGAGTGTCACAAACACACACAAATGAGCTTCCGAAAATTGCACAAAGCCCCAGCAAATGACAGGAACGGTTACCAGCAATACGTCTTACAACGTGAGGAACAATAAGCCCCACAAAAGACAAAAGACCTGCAAGGCTTACCGCACAGCCTGCAAGAATTGCAGCAAAAAGCAAAAACAAGGTTCGCATAATGCCGATATTCATCCCCAGTGACTTGGCACTATCTTCCCCAAGGGTAATAACATCAAGGTCATCAGACAGAGTAAAAAGCACTGCAACAGTAACGAGAATAAGAATTGACGAAGGTGCAAGCAAGCGGTAGGTAACTGCCGAAAACTCCCCTATATTAAAGCCGTTACTCATAACGCCTACATCGGGAATAAAGGTAACCACCCCATCGGAAACCGCCCCAAGCAAGCTGCTTAGTGCCACACCTATGAGTATTACAGTACCCCTTGATGCTCCAAAACGCCTTGATGCAAGGCTTACAAGCATTACCGCACCAAAAGCACCGAGAAATGAACACAGCGAAAACACCCATCCTCCGTAAATACCAAAAGCCGTACATAGGGTAACTGCAAGACCTGCACCTGAATTTACACCAATTATACCGGGAGATGCAAGGCGGTTTTGCAAGACATTCTGAATAACAGCACCCGACACCGAAAGTGCGGCTCCGCATAAAAGTGAAGCCAATGCACGAGGAAGCCTTACGTAGGCAAAAATTCTGCTTCCGGCTGAAAATCCAAAGCCTTTGGTAAAAGCGTCGGTTATTTCACTTAAGGAAAGGGGCGTACTGCCAAGAAAAATCGCCAATGCAAAAGATACTGCAAGGGATAAAAATCCCATGCAGTACAAAAGTTTTATTTTATTTTCCCAAGAGTATTTCACTAAGCTTTTCATAAGATTTTGCCCAATCTTCATTCGGTTTGATATTGAACAGTTTTCTGTCCATTACATACAATCTTCCTTCTTTTACCGCATCAAGAGAACCCCAGGCAGGGTTATCCACCATCATTTTATCAAGGCTTTGCATGGCTTTTTTTTCATTGCCCATTGCCACCACAAAAATCCTGTAAGGATTTTGGCGGATTACGGCTTCCACGCTTAAGGAATCTATAAGAGAACTGTCAGAATCGGCTATATTGATACATCCAAGGTCATCGAGCATTTCACCAAGAACCGTACCCTCGCTTCCCTTTGCTTTTACCGAACCCGATGAGGTCCTGAGCATAAGAACGGTACGCTTTTCTTTTGGAATATCCCCTTTGGCAATATCCTTTTTGATGGTGTCTATCTGTTTTTTTATATTAACACCGTTTTTTTCGTAAAGGTCTTTACGTCCTGTTATATCGGTGCATATATCCAGCATTACCAAATAGTCATCAAAGGAGTCTACATCGAAGTATGCAACCGTTATTCCCGCATCTTCCAGAGCTTGCCTCATTTTGACATTGGAAGCAGTCGAGGCGCTGGCAATTACAAAATCGGGGTTTGACGAAAGTAAGCTTTCAAGGCTTGGTGAGTGAGCACCACCAAGGTTTACACAGTTTTTAAGCTCCAGTTCGAAATCATCCCATGCATCCTCAGCGGTGGCACATACCTCTCCGCCGGAAAGTTGCCACACCTCTGCAAAGCTACCTATAAGTGCCGCAGTACGCTTTGGATTTTTTGGTACAAACACCTTACGGTTAAGAGCATCGATAAAGATGATGTTTTCCTCGTTTGAAACTGTATTAAAACTACCTGTACAGCCTACAGCAAATGAGCCCAAAAGCACTACGCACAATGCGGTGCATAAGAGCTTATATATCCGTAATTTTATTTTCAACATAATCAAAACCCAATCTCTGTATGGTGTCTGCAAAACGTTCTCCCTTAATGCCTTCGTCACGGAAGAGAACAATTGCTTTTTCCACTACCTTAATTACCTCATCTTCCGAGGTAAATATTCTGCTGAGAGGTCTGCCTGTTGCAGTCTTTTTGCCCCATCTGCCGCCTACGTAAACTCTGTAGCCTTCCCTTGCATCTTCAAAAGCACCGAATGGGCACTTTTGGTAGCATCTGCCGCATCTGTTGCACACATCGGCATCAATATGTATTTTACCGTCTTTAAGACTTGCCGATTTCATGGGGCATGCCTGTTCTACGGCACACATCTTGCATCCTCGGCATTTTTCTGTGTCGGGAGTAAAAATGCGCTGACCTATAACTCCAAGGTCATTAAGGTCGGGCTTTGCACAGTTATTGGGGCAACCACCAACTCCGATTTTGAACTTGTGAGGAAGTACGGTATCGTGGTAGCCAACGTAGAACAAATCGTGAATTTTACGACTTAATTTAAAAGTATCTAAAAGTCCGAACACACAGGTTGTACCTTTGCAGGAAACAATGGGACGAACCTTGGGACCCGTACCACCGGTTTCAAGACCTTTTTCCTTTAAAAACATTATAAGCGAAGGGATATTGTCATATTTAACCCCCTGTATTTCCAATGTCATACGTGTTGTCATGGCAACCTCCGAAGAACCGAAAAGGTCTGCGGCTTCTGCTATAGCCCGGTGTTCGTCGGTGGTTATTTTGCCGTTGCGGGTAATAACCCTTACATTAAACACATCGTCGGAGCGCTTATCTCTTAAACAGCCAAGTCCTTTGACTTTGTTTATTTGTTCCGTTGTAAGCTTGCCTACCTTTGGGGAAATACCCAATTCTTCATATGCTTTTAATTTATCCATAGTTGGTCTCCTTTGCAGAAATTATTATTTGGTATACACAAGCTCATAGTGAGCACCATCTTTTATTTCTTCGCCGTCAACTCCGTGAGGCATACTCTCGCCGTCCTTCGTGAATCCCCAGTAGCTTTCGGTTTTGCTGTAGTCAGCTTCTATGCCGTTGACAGACTTTATATACAAGCCGTAGGCTCCTTCTTCACCCGAAACAAGCTTATGTTCAAGGAGAGCATCGCCCAAAATTTCTTTATCGGTTTTAATGGTGAAGGTTACAGACTTATCCTCTGCCTTAACCTCAACCTGCACCGTCTTTGAGCCGTTGCCTAAGGTTGTATCTTCTTTGTAGACAGCATTGTCCCACAGAGAGCTTTCTTTTGTAACTTCGCTTGTGCAAGAGGTAAGGCACAATGCCGAAAGTATTATTAAAATTACCGTCAAACTCAAAAACTTTTTCATAGTGTTCATTCCTTCTTTTCATTATTGCAAAGCATATATGTTTTTCGGAAGGAGCAATCCCCTTCCCTACAAAACCCGATATGATACAAAAATATTATACTACATTTTTCGCCTGTTTTCAACATAAACTCAACTCAAAAATTCCATATTGGGTTACAAATCTTCTTGCCCTGCAAAACAGAAAAATAGTAACATTAAAACACAACAAATTACTGAAGGAGTTGTTTTTATGAATAAGGTTGATTTTTTCGGTCACAAAATTACAAAGCTCATTGTCGGGGATAACCCGTTTAACGGTCACTCCTACATCACGGAGCATATACCCGGAAGCGAAATGAAAAGCTTTTACACAGCAGAAAGAATAAAGGAAACTTTAAGAAACATAGAAAAGACAGGATACAACACTATGCTTCCGCTTGCAGACCCATACATTGTGCGACTCATGGAGGAATATCAGGCAGAAGGCGGAAACCTACAATACATATGGCAACCCTATATGCCTATGAATCAGGAAGTAAGTATGAGAGAAATATCAAAGCTCAACACAATAGG
Organism: uncultured Oscillospiraceae bacterium; assembly: GCA_964467285.1. Taxonomy (GTDB): domain Bacteria; phylum Bacillota; class Clostridia; order UMGS1810; family UMGS1810; genus RGIG8748. The sequence goes on along the minus strand of CAYXPV010000008.1, from coordinate 4,635 downwards.
AATATATCATCAGGGTACAACTACAGACTATCTCTACGAAACAGGAAACATAGAACAGATTAAGGAAAACATTAAAATGTGGCGTGAGCTTGGTGTACCTGTAGGTCTTGGAACTCACGTACCGGAAGTTATAGAACGAAGCGAGGAAGAAAACTGGGGTGCAGACTTCTACTTAGCTTGTATGCAAAATGGACGCCGCGGCAGACGTGGCGAACAAAGCGGATTTCTTACGGGTAAAACAAAAGAAAAGCTTATGTTCTGGCCGGAAGACAGACCTGTAATGCTGAAAACTCTGAAAAAAGTAGATAAACCCGTAATTGCATTCAAGATTTTTGCAGGCGGACAGATGTTTGAGGATAAAACTCACGAAGAAATACGATGTGCCATAAAGGGTGCATATGAAGAGGTGTTTTCTGCACTTAAACCCAACGATATAGGAGCAATAGGCGTATTTCAACGCGATAAAGACCAGGTTAAGGAAAACTATGAATTATATGAAGAATGGTACAAAGAAAAGAACAAGGAGAATGCCTGATGAAATGTAATCTCAAAGCGGCTGTAATAGGCAGCGGATTGATGGGTAAAAAACATGCGAATGTGCTTAAGGATATCGTTGAAAGCCTTATCATATGCAGTAATGACGAATTGGGTGGAAAGACTCTTGCTGAGGAAGTCGGCGGAAAATATTACTCCGACTATACCGAAATGCTGATAAAAGAAGATTTGGATTTTGTTTCTATATGCTTACCTACGCATTTGCACCATTTCGCCGCAACAGAGGCCATAAAACGCAATATCAATGTCCTTTGCGAAAAGCCTTTTGCATCATCCTTTCAGGAGGCAAGTGATATGGTAAACCGTGCAAAAGATGCCAATGTACTTTTGATGGTTGCTCACTCGGTAAGATTCAATCCTTACTACGAATATTTAAGAAATGTTTATAATGATAAACGTTTTGGTGAACTTGTATCCGTAGAATTGTACCGTCATTCCCATATGCCTGACTGGAGTATGGGCAACTGGCTATTGGACACCTCAAAGTCAGGTGGAGTAATCTGCGATTTTCACGTACACGAAACAGATATTACAACAAGTATTTTTGGTGTGCCTGACAAGGTATTTGCACAGCTTAACGGTAATAGTTGCTGCTCCGCATTTATATACAGCGACGGTAAAATCGTGAATACCTCCGCAAGTTGGCGTAGTGTCCGCAAATGTTTTGAGGCAGGATATAATGCCCTATTTGAAAATGCAGTTGTAAAGTACTCTGCCGGTGTAGGAATTTCTCTGCATATAAATGATGAGGTAAAAGTACTTAATGAGGATGAAATCCCGTCGTATTTATTTGGAAAAGATGGGTACGAAAGCGAGATTCGCTACTTTATACAATGTCTTACAGAGAAAAAACAACCTTTAAAATGTATGCCCGAGGAAAGCGCAACAGTAATGTTTATTAACCAAGCAGAGGTCAAAAGTGCCGAATTAAAAGAAATTGTAAGTATTAAACTTTGACTAATGAAGGATTTTCAACCGAAAATGTCGAGTCAATAATGTAACAAACAAAATACGGAGGCACTTATGTCAATAGGAAATAATTCAAAAAAACTTGTAACAGCCGGTATGATGCTGGCATTGGGGTTAATACTTCCCTACGTCACAGCCCACGGCTTTGGAATGCAGGGCAATATACTTCTGCCCATGCATATTCCGGTGCTTTTGTGCGGATTTATATGCGGACCCATGTACGGGGCTTTGTGCGGTCTGCTCCTTCCTATTTTAAACAGTTTGCTCACGGGTATGCCTGCTTTGTACCCAATGGCAGTTCTTATGACATGCGAGCTTACGGTTTACGGGTTGGTAAGCGGACTTCTTAACAAAGTATTCGGTAAAAGCGGCAAAATATATATGCTGTACCCCACTTTGATTATTGCAATGATAGCCGGACGTCTTGTGTACGGATTTGCGGCATGGCTTCTGCTCTTTACCGGAGCGGCATCGGGCAAGTTCTCGGTAATCGGAGCTGTCGTGACCGGACTTCCCGGTATAATAATACAGCTTGTACTGATACCCATAGCGGTAAGCCGTGTTATGCAATCACCAAAAAACGCTCGCACAACCGCTATAAATATGATTAAAAGCGGAAATGCAACCTGTGTAACCTTGCGGAAAGGTAAAATCGAAACCGAGGGAAGCCCCAGAGGAATAGCATACATAATAGACCTTTACGAAAAGGATATGCTTAAGGGTGCTTTTGTAGCAGACAAGATAGTAGGCAAAGCGGCGGCAATGATATTTACTCTTGGCGGTGTGGCCGCCTGCTACACCGAGAACATAAGCGACAGCGCCGTGAAATGGCTTGAAAATCACAGTGTACCCATAGAATATGCCAACAGGAGCGAATATATAGTTAATCGTAACGGAGACGGTATGTGTCCCATGGAGCTTACCGTAGCAGATTTAGATGATGAAAAGGAAGCAATTGAAGCACTTAAGCAAAAAATAGAAGAATTAAAAAAATCATAAAAACTTAACGCAGAGCACGTTCAAGGCTCTGCGTTATTTTTTTACATATTCACTAGGTGTTATACCCATAATTTTTTTGTACACTTCATTAAAGGTACGCACGTTCTGAAATCCGCTTTCCAGTGCCGATTCAGTTACACCGAGTCCCGAATCCATCAGCATATTGGCATTTTTGATGCGGATTGAATTAATGTATTGATTTAATGTTTCTCCCGAATATTTTAAAAACACGCTTCCCGCCTTACCCCTTGACACATAGAACTTTTCGGCAATACTCTGCACCGTAATGTCCTCGGCAAAACTGCTGTTTACATACTCCACAATCTTATAAAAGAAATTACGGTCTTTGTAGGTTTTGGTATCCGGTTCACCGGGAAAGTAATGCATAAGCATAAAATAGAGAGTTGCGGCAACCGACTTAATGTACGGAATATCACCTGTATGCTCCGCACCTCCGTCGTTCTGCAATATGTCAAAAAGCATCTCAATTCTTTCGGAAAGTCCCGATACCGAATTGATTTCTTCCGCCGTTATGTGAGTTTGTATGGGTTTGACTACTGCATCTCTATCCAAAAGAGTCTTGGGAGATAGCTGACAAATCCGTATAACCGTATCGGGGAAATCTATAAGAAACTGATGCACAACCTGCTCACCCACAGCAAGAATATCTCCCTGTCTGAGGTTCATCAGACTTCCGTCCACAAGGAAGTTACCTTCACCGCTTATAATACGGCATATTTCAATGTTTTCATGCCAATGAAAAAAGCTCGCTCCGCCACCGAAGCTACCGGTACGACACGTAATTTCTTTTGAGGTATATTCCTTTGTAATCTTCAACCGATAATCACTCCCAACTCCTATGAGATGAATTACAAAATACTCATAGATATGAGCAATATACTTAAAAACATAAAATTAAGTGCGGAAAACATCACTATGTACTGCTTGCTTTTACCCGGATTATGCAAACTGTATTCCCTGTAGGTAATAAGGCTTGCAAGAGAAGCTATAAGAGTTCCGACACCGCCTATATTTACACCGATGAGCAAATCCCTGTAATTTTCGGTAAACTGCGAAAGAAGTATAGCCGAAGGCACATTGCTTATGACCTGACAGCAAAGTGTACTGAACACAAGGGTACTCTTGGAAAGAAGGAAGGAAAAGAGATTTCTTACCGCTTCCATCCGGGACAGGTTACCGGAAAACACGAAGAAAAACACAAAGGTCAGAAGAAGCGGATAATCCACCATTTTAAGGGCTTTTCTGTCCATAAACAAAAGTACCGCAGGTATAATCACAAGGCCTGTCCAATAGGGTATTCCATGGAAAACTATGGCAATTGACAAAACAAACAAAAGAGAATATACCACAGTTTTTATGGGAGGAAGCTTTGATGGCTCCCCTTCTATTTTTAGGGGTTTGTTCTCTATAAATAAGCAACATACCGTAATGAGTACTACGGAAATAATAAAGGGCAAAAGCATTATTCTTACAAATTCACCGTTGGGTATGCTGAACTTGGTGTAAAGGTACAGATTCTGCGGATTGCCGAAGGGAGTGAGCATACCGCCTAAGTTTGCGGCAATATTCTGCATAATAAAGGTAAATGCCATATGCTTGCGGTTATCTGTTGTACTGAGTACAAAATACCCCAAAGGCAGAAATGTGATAAGTGCCATATCGTTGGCTATAAGCATAGAACCTATAAAGGTTATGTATATCAGTGCAAGAATTGCATACCTTGTACTTTTGAAAACCTTGACTATATTCTGAGCAAGTATATAAAAGAAATTAATATTCTTAAATGCACACACTACTGCAAGCACGCAAAAAAGACAGGAAAGAGTTTTTAAATCAAAATAACCAAGATACTCCCTGTCCGGCGGTACAAATATTGCGGTAATAACCGCGGCAACAAGTGCCACGGTCATTACTATGTTTTTCCTTATAAATTTTATAACTGTGTTCATATTAAAGCTCCACGGTGAGTTCTACCGGGCAATGGTCGGAACCCATAATATCGGTATGAATTTTTGCATCAATAAGCTTTTCGTTTAAATCTTCCGATGCCATAAAATAGTCTATACGCCACCCTGCGTTCTTTGCCCTTGC
>CAYXPV010000007.1:0-15162 GCA_964467285.1 uncultured Oscillospiraceae bacterium | reverse complement strand
AAAAACCGACCTCCCAATCGTTAGATTTTTGGTCTAACTTTTGGGGGTCGGCTCACGCCACGCTCTGTTTTTTAATGTATGTATAATAATTTTATTTTGCATTCAACAATCTTAAAAGTATGGAAACGACTTCTGTTCCTGTGGCATTATCCTTGGGAGCAAAGGTGTTATCATCCTTACCTTCCATAATGCCCTTAAGCTTACAATACATAAGTCCTTCCACCGCATACTCCCCTACTTTATCAAGGTCGCTGTAGTCAAGCCTTATAGCCCATGCTCCTTCGGGTGCAATATTCTTGTATACTGCATAGCGATACAATAATGTTGCAATCTGTTCGCGGGTTATATTGCTGTCGGGGGCAAACTCTGTTTCCGATACTCCTGCCACAATGCCGTTTTGTTTAGCCCAATTTACCGCATCGGCATATCCGGAGTCGATTTCCACATCTTCAAAGAAAGCTGCTTCTTCTTCGGCAGGCTCCCCTTCAAGCTTGTGAAGAACATCCACGAACACTGCGCGTGTGATGGTTTCCTCACCCCTTAAAGTTTCCTCCACAATTTCTTTGATTTGAACGTTTCCGGAAGGTGTGCTTACTATCTCTATACGTCCGCTGCCGTTTACCGTACCGTAGTCAAGTTTAAAGCCGGGGTATTTTGCTTTAAGAGGAGAATTGACAGCACCTATAACACCGCCTTCAAAGCCCTGCACGTAATTAGCAAGAACCATATAATCTTCCATTACATAGTCAAGTACATTTACTGCGCCATTAAGCATTGCAAATCCTCCGCCAAGGTCGCGGAGCGTGTAGTTAAAGCCTGCAAGGTTGTAGCTTGCTTCAAGGTCAATAGGTTCGTAGGCATCGGTTTCTTTGTTGTATACCATTACATCGTGAACTCTGTATTTTTCCGGCCCGGAAATCCATATTCCCACGTCATCGGATTTGGTGGTATTGGGTACAGATGTGTCTATCTTATAGGTAATACCGGACACATGAAGGAAGCTTCCTTCCTCGCCTACACCCACAAGCCTTGAACTCCATTCAAGTGCATCAAGAAGCTGCTGACCGGTTACTGTCTGCAAGCACGCCACATTGCCGAAGGGATGCATATCTTTGCAGTTCTTGTAGGTAATATCCCCTGTAAGTGCGGTGTTACGCACACCTCCGCCATTGGTTACCGCCACGTCTACATCCATATCCATATTGTCAAAAAGATAGTAGATGGCATCTGCCGAGAAATCGCCGGAGTTGGTTTCTTCAGTACGTACAAGTCTGTTTCCTTCCGAATCATAGTTATCCAGAACAACTTGGGCAGTACCTATTACATCTCCGAGCTTTGTATCTACGGAATTTATCCATTCTGTTTTGATTTTTGCAACAGCGTTGTCCGAAAGGACTTCCTTACCCCTATATATTTCTGAAGTAAGTTCTTCGGTTTCCACAGTCTGTCCGTCAGCGGAAATAGTTTCTTTATATTCTATAAAATCCGTTGTTACAACTCCGGTTTCGGAGTCTATAACCATAATTCCCATACGGTCAAAATAGTTTCCTGTCTGGGTAAGGAGTACGTCTTTCCCCTCTTTGTCAGCCACAAGCTCGCCCTTCATAACGGTGTGAGAGTGTCCGTCGATAAACGCATCAAGGCCGCTGACCGAAGCAATGGTATCCTTACTTGTAAGAGGAACCGAAGTAGGGTCAACGCCAAGGTGACCGAGTGCTACAATTTTTGTGGCTCCCTCTTTTTTTGCTTCGTCTATGGCATTTTGCACATTGTCATAGAGGTCCTCAGGGTCATGCACACCGGAAATACCGTAGATAAATTCACCGTTTTCGTCCTGAAAATACGCAGGGGTGGATTTACTGAAGGTTTCGGGAGTGGTGATGCCTATAAGTGCCAGCTTTTCCTTACCGCATTCAAACATCACGAAGCTATCCAACACATTGTCGCCGCGCACGCCGTCTTTTTCATTATAGAAGTTTGCGGATATGTAAGGGTAATCTGCAAGACCAATAGCATTAAAGCAACCTGCCATACCGTAGTCAAACTCGTGATTTCCCAAAGTGGCAACATCGTAGCCTGAGGCATTCATAAGCTTTATAATGCTTTCACCGTTATCCATAGAACCGTAGGCAGTTCCCTGAATATGGTCGCCGGCATCTGCAAGGAACACGTATTTGTATTCCTTCTTAAGCTCATCTTTTACTGATTTAATTACATCATAGCTTAATTTGCCGTCAATGTAGGTATGTACGTCATTGGTATAAAGGATTACTATATCCTCGGAAAGGGTGGGCTCCGATGCTGAAACTACGGCAAAGGAGGACAGGATTATGAATAACGATAAAACTATTGTTGTGAGCTTTTTCATAAATTTTACTCCTTGAATTGTTATTTTATTTTACTTAATCTTTCAATTATTACTGCAAGTTCCGCTTTGGTGACAGTATCCTGAGGGTTAAGGGTGGTTTCCGACTTACCGAACATAACACCTTTTTTTGCAAGGTAGTTTACTGCAGGTTTAAGGTTCTCTGTCATACTGTCTGCATCATCAAAAGAGGACAGGTCAGTTTCAGTCCCGGATACATCCGCGCCCTTATATTCTGCATAGCGGTAAAGAACACCTGCAAGCAACTCTCTGGTTATTTCGGATTCAAAATCAGAAGAAGCCTCTGTAATCTTTGCCTCCACGGCCCACAAAAGTGCAGTTGTATCGGAATCCTCCGAGGCGGAGGGCTTACCTTCGATATTCCACAGAATTTCACATACATCTTTAAAGTTCACAGACTTATCTGTACCGAAATATTTGTTTTCATCACACTCCATAAGGTTGTTTTTAAGGAAATATGCCACCCCTTCGTGGTACCAACTGTACTGAGGAAAGTCTGAGCTTCCCACCGACCAATACGGCACCATTGCAACGGTAAGCTCGTCAAGCCAGCTGTTACCGTTGGCACGTTTTACTTCGAGGGTATTTATAAGGGTTGTTCGGATTCTCTGACGTACCGAGGAATCATTCGGTTGCATTATGGAACCTACTGAACTTATTACATAGTACTTGCCGTTTTCTGCACCAAGATAAAGCATTTCATGACCGCTGAAGAAAAGTATTGAACCAGCAGGCATTTTGTCAAGGATAGCCATACGTTCCTCGCGGCACATATACTTCATATCAACCTTTGCCATAGGCATTGCCGACTGCCATGAGGTATTACGGGCAAGCTCCATACCAAAACACTTATACACATTGCGTATGTATCCCGAACAATCGTCGGAAAGAAGTCCGCCGCCCCAACCATAGGTACTTCCCAAATATTCAAAAGCAACCGACATAATATTCTTCTTGGTAAGAGGCAGGTAGCCGTCACTTACCTCGGCACCCTCGGGAATGAGAGTAAGTTTTCTTTCGTAGAATCCATCCTGATTTCTTACAGGAAGCCATACCCCATAGCATTGGTATGCGGCTCTGTTATCTATAAGCACATTGGGGTCATCTATATCCGCCTGCTCGAGGACGGTTCCCATTGTAAGCAGAAGGTTGGAGGTTTCCTTTCCGGTAACGGAATAATCGGTATACACCTTGTCGCCGTATACCACCAACGCTTTGTCGGGAGAAATATCCCAGGCAGAAAGCCATTCTGCTTTATCCTTGCACAAAGCCACATTTTCTGCAGGTACCCAACCTGAACAGCAGATACTTTTTGCAAGATAGTATTTGCCGTCGGCAGACACCGATGTAATATACAAAGGCTCATTTACACGGACAGCGGCAAGATACTGATAGTCCAAGTCTGCATCCTTTGGGTCATCCCATATTGCCTTAGATGAAGGAAAGGTTCTAAGCTCTGTGCGGTGTACGGCTATACCGTAAAGCACATTTTGCTTTTCCGTAGCATTGGGATTCTGAGTGTTAAGGAGCATTTCCCGATAATCTTCTTTTGCAGCTATCGCATCACTCTCTATGTATGTCCACCCGAGGTAATATGATATATCCGCCTCTGTGGACTTAAGAAGTGCCTCATTTAAGGAAACTCCGTTTACGGTTTCCGCCATATTTTTAAGGTCATACATTGCCGTACCCTTTGTAGAAATGGTTTTGGCATTAAGGGCTTCAATCTCCTCATAGGTCATAATGACCTCATCTTCATCTGCCCAGTATGCACTTTGGGACATATCCTTGGTTACGTCCGGGAGGTAGTTAATCCCTGCCGCACCTGCAACCGTAGTAACGGTGAGCACCAGAATCATGGCTATGGTCAAAAATCTCATTTTAAGTTTTTTCACGATATCGCCTCGCTTTTTGAAATAAATTATAAATGTATTTATATTATATAATTTTTTCGTTAGGGAATCAAGAAGAAATTGACTAAACCAAAATTCGCCAAATTCCCTATTGCTAAAAACCCCAAAATATGATATATTATATCTGCGACACAGTTTTATAAGTATTCTTTACAAGTGTGTATTTTTTGTTTTGGCAAAAATGCACTCTCATTTCGCATACTTGTAAAGGTACGAAAAATTGTGTCGCAGCAAGGAGAAGTGCATTTTTCGTGCATCGGCTTCGGTCGGTGCGCTTTTTTATTTTCCGGGCTTCTGCGACAAAACTTACACAAAACGGCACCCGTCGGGATGCCGTTTTGTGTATTGCTATATTATATACTCGCATTCATTGTTGCTAGACTTCCATAACCTGCAAATGCATTGGTTTTCATAAACATTCTGCCGTCACTGAGTTCTTCTATATCGTCTATCTCACCTGCAAGATAAGCTTTAAGTCTTAAAATTGCCGTATCAATTCGCATTATGGCACCGCCGCAACGGATATCAAGGGAAAGTGCCGCCTGACCTTTGGCAATATCAAGACATATTTTTCTTGCAAGACTGTGATACACTTCAAACAGTCTTTTAAGCTCGGGAAGCTTACTCTCTGCAATTTCCTTAAGCTCTGCTCTGTCATTACTGTCATAGGCAGGCTTAATTCTTTCTGCGATTTCGGTCTTTAATGCAAGAAGATTAAATATGTTGTATGTATTTTCGTAAAGATATGACCACTTTGAACCGTCTATAAAGCCTTTGGCGATTTCCGCATGCTTTCTGTAGTGACCACTCATATTTTTATCATAGAGATTCTGGTCATAAATACCGCAAAGAACGTCCTGCCAGAACAACGCTCTGCCAAAATATCTGTCGTTGAAATCCTTGTATGACGGGGTTACATCAAAATCGTTGTGGTAGTAGCTCATTTCCAAAAAGGCATCGTAATTTCCGCCCGTGGATGCTTCAAAGCGTTTTCTTATGTAGTCGGCATCTTCGTTATCGCCATAGGCAAGCTCCGCCGTGTAGGAAAGAGTAAGAAGGGATGCAAACATATTTATATCCCCACCCATAAGTCCCCATACGGTTGTCATTATTTCGGTTATGCCGTGCTTCTTTACAGCAGCCATAGCCGCCTTTGTAGCCTCGTTTGCATAAAGGGCATCGGGGAGCTGACCGTTCCAGGTCCATGTACCTCCGGCAAATATAATATGGCGATTAAGTTCCTTGTGCTTTGATATCATATAGTCATCACAGCCGGGTTCTTCCCCATAGTGCCAGTACACAAGCTGAATTTCCTCGGGTACGGCATTTTTAATATCATCGGTAATTACGGAATCCTTGTCGTAATAACCCATAGCGTATCCTGCCGCTTCGCGGAAGTACATATCGCTCCACATCATTGGAACAAGATTGTATTTATTGGTTATATCCACAATTCTACGCATATGGCGGTTAAATATCTCCATGGAAGGTACATATCCGTGGATATCCATATACTTTCCTCTGCCCATATTCCACGCCTCGTCCATACCGATATGAACACGGTTTGAACGGAAGGTTTCGGCAGAGGTTTTAATCATATTTTCTATAAGCTCATATGTCTTTTCTTCATCGGCAAGAAGTACCGTTGGCGTGTCCTTTACCTCCCCTGCTTCATCCCAACGAAGGTAACCGCCAAGGTGTCCGTAGCATTCAAGGCAGGGTATCATTTCTATGCCGAAGTCACAGGCAACATCGTCAAGTTCTTTGAGTTCTTCCTTGGTATATGCACCAAGCATAAATCCGAAGCGGTCATTGCCTTCTATCTTAAATGAATTTTCCACATAGAGCATAAGCATATTGTAGCCCATAGCCGCAAGATAGCCAAGGTATTTTTTGAGTGATTCAATCTTTGTTGTACCGCCGTGTGCCACATCAAGCATTACGCCTATCATATCAAAGCGTATATTTTCTTCAATGTAAAATTCGTTCTTTTCCTTAATGTTTTCAAGGAAAATGCCCAGATTTCTGAATACATTGATTTTTTCTTTGTAATATATCTTTCCTTCGCCGTTTTTAAAGGAAACAGCAGACTTATCCCCTTTTATAAGTTCAACAGGGATTCCGCCTATGGCAATTTCAAAGTCCAGAATGTTCTGTATTCTTTCAAGACCTTGGGTGAACTCTTCGGGATTTATGAAATTAAGTATCATAACTTCCACACCTCAATCCAGATAAGACGGATCCTTGTACTTCGCTTTCTGTGTTTCAAGGTACACGGTGTCCTCTTTATATGCCTTAAAAGCCTTGGCTACCCTTTCGCTTTCCATACGAAGTGCCGCCTTGCCTATACGCTCATTGCAGCCCACCGGGTCGTGACCTGCAAAGGCATTGGGATATTCATAACCCCAACCGTAAGACGGGAGTATTATGCCGGCATCCACAAGGTGCTGTACCGGGCTTTCCTGAGGAAGTCCCGATTCTATACCAAGCCTTTCGAGATGTACGGACTCGGGAGCAACGCCCATTACATAGGCGGTTTCACACATGCAGGCGTGTCCGTTTATCATACCGTCTTTGTGATATTTTATAAGAAGATCCTCATCTTCTTTTGTAAGCTCGGGAACAGAGCCTGATCCATGCTCCAATATGTACTTTGCCATGGTGTGCGGTACCATGGAACCGGGCATTCTCATATATGCAAACACATAGTTATGGGGCTTTACACCTAAATTTCTGGAAAAAGTGTCAAGCCACGCCACATTGCCTCCATGACTGTTTAACACAAGTATTTTGTTAAAGCCGTTGTTGGCAATTTCGTTGCAAAGTTCTTCAAGGAGCATCATCTGTGTGCGTACATCAAGGCATACTGTGCCTTCGGGACGGGTTTTAAGGTGAGCGCCTACAGGTACATCACCAAAGGTAAAGTCCGGGAATACACATACGGTTTCAAGCTGTGATGCCATATGTGCCACAACGGAAGCTTCTATAACATCTGTACCCAAGGGTCCGTGAAGTCCGTGTTTTTCTATGCAACCCATAGGGATTACACATGTTCTGTTTGCCTTTTCACGAAGGTCGGCAAAATTGTCACTTGTCAGATACATCCATCTTGTTTCCATAATTACACATCACCTTTCAAAAAATATCCTGCCATTCCGTATATATGACCTCCGCTTAAAAAATGCTTTTTAAGCTTCCTTTCAAGAGTGGTGTTTTCGGGCAAGTCATTTATATCAACTTTCCCATCGGGTATGTTAAAAACAAATCTGAGAACGGTTGTCCCCTTTTCGACTATGCTTACGGGCTTAAATCTTGCGGTAAATTTGCTTATGTTGGTGTCAGGACCTAAGATATCAATAAGCTGTGGGTCACAAAGCCAGGACCAGCAGCAAAATGCCTCGTAGTGATACTCAGGATAATGCCTCTTAAGAAAAGCTTTAATATCCCGTAAGGTTTCGTCCACAAGCTCCGGGGTAAGTCCGCCGCCTGCAGGTATATGCAAATCCACAACCTTGTCGCCCTTGGAAATAACCTTTGTCCATTCACTTTTTAAAAGCGTTACGGGGGATTTATCCGCAATTCCGGCAGGTGTGTAAGGATAACCTGTGTAGCTTTCTTCCGTTTCCGTTATATCGGCAATCCATGAGCCTTCCTCGTCCTCATACTCTACCGCACCAAGTGCAAAACCGCTTCTATGGAGCTTTACCCCGTCGCCAAGGGTTACGGCTTCTCCCTTGCTGTTTACAAAAACTGCCGCATCAAGATTAAATTTGCTGTTAACCTCGGCTACAAGGCGTTTTATGGGCAGGAGATTTCCGTCTATCATTCTTTGATTCCAGTCAAAATCCATAAAGCCGTCTTCACCGTCATGGCATTTCCGATGGGTTGCCACTCCGTCGGGGAAGTTTTTAAGTATTTTTAAAGTTGTTTCATCGGGAATGCCTCTGCCGCTAAGTATTCCGGCAGTATAGTCTGCCATGGACAAAAAGGCAAGTCCCCGAAGCATAGCGAACACAAACTTTTCCTCGCCTTCAAATTTGTCGGGGTAAGTAAGAGCTTTGAGATTTTCGTATATATGTTCTCTGTCCTTAAGTGTTTCCAGAATAAGTGCAAGAAAAAGGGATGCTTTTTTATTTTTGGCGGTTTTTTGTGCGGCTTCTTTAAACACATCCTTATATGGATAAGTGCCAAAGATGTCGTATCTTTCATCAAGGTAATCATAGTAACCTTCATCGAGGCATGGATAGCCACCTTTGACAAGGTTCGCCTTTGCAACAGGATATAGCTCTTGCCATACCTCAGGCCACTTAGTGCATCCTATTTCCTTCATAAGTTTTTCGAGTGTCAAAATACCACCTCCTACGACTAACTTAGATTCATTCTATCACCCGTAATTCGAAAATTCAATACACAATTTACAAATCTGCAAGAATATGTTACGATATTATAAATACAAACGAAAAGGGAAGATTTATACTGTATTTAAAGAGGTGTTTGCCATGCCGAAAGAAAGCTTATACGATTTCAGAAAAAGACTTTTGGAAGTTCACAAAAAAGGCATAAGAAACCATAACCTTTTGCCCGGTGAAAATGAATTTGAAATAAAAAACAATATGAAGCTTGTAATCCCTTTAGATGCAACAGAGGTTATTAAAACCGCCACATATGATTTTAAAGACTATATGAAAACATCTATGGAAGTCACTATAGAAATTGTAGCCGGAACGCCCGACGATGGGGATATCTATGCAGGCGTTTCCAAAAATTCGGAATCCGAGCTTAAAAATGCCGCTTCCTACAAAGGCTTCAAAGCTTTTGCGGATAGCAAGATTACCTTGTTGGGTTATGATGACAGAGGTGTGGCTCAGGGCTTGTATTTTTTAGAGGACGAAATGTCCGTGCGCAAAGCTCCTTTTATTGAGAAAAGAGAAACATTAAGGAAGCCAATTTTTGCACCGAGAATGGTACACTCAGGCTACGGGCTTGACGATTACCCCGACGAACATCTCCAAAGCATAGCCCACTCGGGCAGAGATGCAATTCTTGTATTTGTAAAGGATGTAAACGAAACTCCCACCGGACATCTTGACTTTAATGACCTTACAGAGCGTGCCGCACGGTACGGACTGGATGTATATGCTTACAGTTATCTTCACGTATATGCTCACCCCGATTCCCCGGAAGCGGACAAAGCCTTTGAAGATACTTACGGTGCTCTTTTTAAAAGTTGCCCTAAACTAAAGGGCGTGGTGCTTGTAGGCGAAAGTGTACGTTTTGAAAGTCGAGATCCCAATGTACGTGATATATCAAAAGACCACTCCTACGACCAGAGAAATTCCGAAGAAAAAGATCCCCGTCCCGACCCGGGATGGTGGCCCTGCCTTGACTATGCGGACTGGGTTAAAAAGCTTAAAGACACAGTGAATAAATATAACCCCGATGCAGACATAGTTTTCTGGACATACAATTTCAGTCACGCACCCGAAGAAGCAAGACATGCCCTTATTGAGCGATTGCCCGAAGGAATAACACTTCTCACCACATTCAAAGCAGGTCACCGCTACAAGCTTGAGGATGTTACGGAGCTTGTGTGCGACTACACCATATCCTTCCCGGGACCCGGCAAAATCTTTAAGTCCGATGCCAGAGCCGCGGCAAAAAAAGGCATACGCCTGTATGCAATGACAAACACCGCAGGCACCACCTGGGATATGGGAACCGTACCCTACATACCTGCACCCTACCAATGGTTAAAACGCTATGAGGGTATGCTGGAGGCTAACCGTACCGGGGGACTTTGCGGACTTATGGAAAGTCACCACTTTGGGTTTAATCCTTCCTTTATAAGTGATTTTTCAAACCTTGCTTTGTGCCACACAGGCAAGAGTCCCGAAGAAATTTTAACCTATGTACTGACTAAACACTACGGAGCAGAAAATACGGATGAAATAAAGGAAGCTCTGCATTACTGGAGCGACGGTATAAGCCATTTCATACCTACAGATGACGACCAGTACGGTCCTTTCCGCGTAGGTCCGGCATATCCACTTATGCTGTACCGCCGTCCCGACTTTAAACTGCCTTGTAACCCCAAGGCAAACTTTGGCAACAGAATTGTGTGCCATTACTATTCGGATTTTGAATATATTGAAAAAGCCGAGGACAACAGCATAATACTGAGAATGGAGCCTGAAATACACTCACTTGAAAAAGCACTTGCCTGCTATGAAAAAGGACTTGAAGTATTAAATGGAATCCCCTCACCTTGCGAGGAACTTGAAAGACTTATAAACCTTGGGAAATACATTACCTGCTACATAAAAACAGGCATTAACACAAAGAAATGGTTTGTGGAGAAAAATAAGCTGATAAGACCAAAAGACAGACAGGAAATTGAAGAAACATTTAAAACCTTATATGCCATACTGGAAGAAGAATACGTCAATGCAGAAAGTGCGATTCCGGTTTTGGAAAAAGACTCCCGACTGGGTTGGGAACCCAGTATGGAATATATAGGTCATAAGGATAATATTCTTTGGAAGCTTAAACAGCTTGAATATGTGAGGGATGTGCAGTTGCCCACGGCATATAAGAGATATATGCCGATGGAAAATTGACATTTGTCGGTGAGGTGTAAAAAAAGCGCAGACCGCAAAAAGGAATGGAATTATATATTTAAATGATATAAATTTGTAAATTTTTTCTTTTAAGGTAGAAAAGCCCTGAGGGCTTTTCTGATTGTTTATTCCTTTTTGCTCTGTCCCAACTGCGCCCTTCGATGTACCCTCGTACACCTTCGGGCAAACCCTGCGCTTCGCTTGGGCGCAGTTTGAACATTCTGCATCTTTTTTTCCTACCTCACCGGTTTCTGCCTCACTTTTAGTGAGGCTCCACCGTTTTTTATTGTTTTTAAACAGAGCGACAAACCAAAATTTGCACATCAAAAACGGCATCCATTGCGGATGCCGTTTCGTATTATAAAATATAAAAACTATAATTTATCTTTTTGTCATTTACCCTGTACTTTTCTATAAGCTCAGGTCCGCAACTGTTGGAGCCTATGCCGGACACCTTGTAATCAATTCTTACATTGGTATAGCCGTTCTTTATAAGCTCATTGGGGTGAGCCGCCTTAAAGATTGTATCCGTGGTGTACTCGGACACATTTACCTCAAAAGCGGAATCCGTCACAAAGCTTATGCCGCAGTCCATTCCGAGGTAACGGGTATTGAAGTGGTTGCCGTGTTCCTGAGGAGCAACATAGTTCACATACTCTGCCTCTGCGCTTGAAGTGTACAAGCCCATTTTGCCGTGGGCGTTCATATCGCAATAGGTTTCGCCCGGTCCCATACCATAGTAGCTGAAGGTGTCATTGGGTTTTATGAGTGTAAACTCGAAGCCCACTCTGGGCAGATAAGAAGTAAATTCCCTTACCTCGCCGTCAAAGCTTACCTTGATTTCGCCATCGGCAAAAAATTCATAAGTTACCCTGTACTTCATAATAGGGGTACGTGCCACACCTGCAAGAGATGCCTCCACGGTGATTACATTATCCTTAACCTCACAGTCGTAAACTTTGGTAAATGCTCTGTCTAAATTCTCCCCTGCCCAAGCGGCATCGGTGGCACCATCTATATACGCCCACTTATGCTTAACCTTGCGGTCATTGTCGGTAGGTGCTCTGAACACGGAAACCTCCGTTCTCTTTGCAAGGAGTTCCTTATTGTCACGAACCATACTTTCAAGTGCACCGTAATGCTTGGAGAAAATGTAGTCAAAGCCGTTGCCGGAAATATAGATTTTTTCCGCATCCTCCCGTATATCGGTTGCCTTTTCGCTTATGATGTTCTGCGCTCTTTTGCTTTGAAGTTCAAACTGACACATTGCAACCTCGGTGCCGTCCTTTGCAAGGAGAGATACACCGATATACGCACCGAATCTGCAGAATTTGGGAGCTTCAAAGTTAGCTTCTACCACTTCTTCGCACTTGGGTTCAAGGTCAAGATTTAACGCCTTTACATCTTTAACCTCGCCGTCAACCTCCAAGGTAAGCACAAGGGTGTGTTCCTTGAGATTGGTAAAATCATATTCATTCTTTACGGTAAGCTTGCCCTCTGCATATGTACAGCTTATGGGCTGATAAGCATACTTTGCGTGGAGGGAGCCTGCCTTTAAGCTTCTGTCGGAGAACACAAGACCGTCGGCACAGAAGTTACCGTCGTGGGTAAGCTCTCCGAAATCACCGCCGTACTTTTGCACGCCATCCTCTATAAACACATGGTCTGCCCATTCCCATATGCATCCGCCGATAAGTGCAGGATACTTTTTGAACATTTCCATACAGTCTGCCACATCTCCGGGGCCGTTACCCATGGCGTGAGAGTATTCACAGAGGAAGAGAGGCATACTGTTTTCGGGATTTTCGCCGTATTTGGCTATGTCCTCGACGCTCCAGTACATATGGGATTTAACATCTATAAGCTCATAATCGCAAGGTTCACCCTTTGCACCGGAGCCTTTTCTTGAAGCATCCTCACAATGATAAAGTCTGGTGTTATCTCTTGCCTTGCCCCAACGAATCATTTCCTTGTGATTTTCTCCGTAGCCGCTTTCGTTGCCGGTGGACCACATTATAATTGAAGGATGGTTTTTGTCACGCTCCATCATTCTTTCCATACGTTCCAAAAACATTGCCTTGAAATCGGGATTTGTGCAGGGCCACTCGGGATTTTCCACATCAAAACCGCCACCCAGTGTGGTGCGTTTTTGATAACCGTGAGTTTCGATGTCCGTTTCGTCTACAACATAAAAGCCCATTTCATCACACATATTAAGGAACTCCGGTGTGGGCGGATAGTGAGATGTACGGATGGTGTTGATATTTAAAAACTTCATTGTTTCAAGGTCTTTGCGGATGTCATCCTCGGAAAGGCAAAAGCCCTTTGTGGGATGAGTGTCGTGGTGGTTTACACCCTTTAAAAGTACGGAAACTCCGTTTACAAGAAGCTCGTATTTGTCGGAAACGTTAATTTCCCTCATACCCACCTTTATGGGGATAAACTCGGTTTTGCCCTTAACCACAACTGTATAAAGGTGAGGATTTTCCGCGTTCCAGAGGATGGGATTATCAAGACTATCCACCTTTTCTGTGCCGTTATAGATTTCGTAATCGGCGGCATCTGCGGTTATGGACTTGGTATCTGCCTTTACGGATACATCCTTTATGTGACCTTCCTCACGGGAAAGAAGGTATACATCGCGGAATATTCCCGACATACGGAAGAAATCCTGGTCCTCGAGGTAGCTGCCCACACACCATTTGTGAACCTTGGCGGTTACGGTGTTTGTGCCTTCCTTTACATACTTTGATATATCAAACTCTGCCTGAAGGTGGGAACCCTGACTAAACCCTACATACTCGCCGTTTACATACAGGGTAAGGCAGGAGGACACTCCCTCGAACACAATGTAGGTTTCTCTCTTTGCCCAGGCGGAATCTATTGTAAACTGTCTTTCGTATACACCGCAGGGGTTATCGTCGGGAACATAGGGAGCATCTACGGGGTGGGGATACATAATGTTGGTGTAACCCGGCTTTT
Organism: uncultured Oscillospiraceae bacterium; assembly: GCA_964467285.1. GTDB lineage: Bacteria > Bacillota > Clostridia > UMGS1810 > UMGS1810 > RGIG8748. Next base: position 1,264 of record CAYXPV010000007.1, on the reverse strand, counting down.
CGTAGTCCAGGTTCTGCCAGCAGGAGGGCACAGGTACGGTATCCCAACCGGTAATTGTTTCGGGGACATCTATATCCCTTTTGAAAAACTTAAACTTCCAGCTTCCGTTTAAAAGCTTATAGTATTTTGATGCGCTTTTGTCTCCCTTTAAAGCCTTGTCCAGAGAATCGTAGGGTATGTAGTAGGCTCTCTGAGGCTCGCGGTTTTCGGAAAACTTTTCATAACTTTCGTAGTATCTCATATAAATCTCCTCCGTAAATGATTTATTGACATTTATATTTTCTTATTATATTATATACCATATAAACCGCTTGTTTCTTCATAAATTCTTGATATGATTTTATGTTTTCTTGACATTTAAGGAGTGTTGATATGAATAATTTTTCCATTCCGCAAATCAAAAAATACGGCACTTTTTTTAGTGATGAGCTTCCCGAAGCGCCGGAAATCCGCAGAGTACAACTTTTTGAAATTGAGGTTTTCACCACCGACGGTGCCGAGTTTTACCTTGACGGCAAAAAGCATATTGCAAAAAAGGGCTATGTGCTTATCACCAAGCCCGGGCAAAAAAGGGTGAATTATCTCCCCTTTTCCACAGTTTATATCAAAGTTGAAGCAAAGGGCATTATACGCCAAAAGCTCTTAAGCACCCCCGACTACTTCCTGCCGGCTCACTCCGAGGATATCCTCTCGGAGCTTAAGGATGTGATTCTTTTAAACGAAGATGCGGAAAATAAGATTCTGTTTAATGCAAAGCTTCTGGGCTTCCTCGACAGAATTATAAAGGAATCTCACAAAAGCCCCCTGCAGGCAGAGCTTCACGATGAAATAATACAAAAGGCAAAAAGATATATAAAAGAGAATTTTTGGAGACCCATACGCCTTAAGGACATTGCCGCCACAAGCCACTTAAGCGAAACATATTTCCATAAGATTTTCAAAGGCAGGTGCCTTGTAAGCCCCAATGAGTATTTAACCGAATGCAGAATCAACGAAGCCAAAATGCTCCTTGGTTTTACTACGGACACCATGGGCGAAATCGCCGAGAAATGCGGCTTTTGCTCACAGCCATATTTTAATAAGATTTTTAAAAATCAGATTGGGTGTTCTCCATCGGAATACAGACGGAATATAGCGGGTAAGGAATGGTGAAATTATAATTTTATCCCAAATAAATCCTTTACAACCCCACCCGCTTATGTTATCATAAAGCTAACAAAAATCAAAGAGGTGCACTATGCTTAAAATTATTGATTTAAAATGT
>CAYXPV010000006.1:0-16474 GCA_964467285.1 uncultured Oscillospiraceae bacterium | reverse complement strand
TAAAAACTCCCGACCTTGGCGGTATAAACAATACCATTGAAGCAGTACTTTACTGCAAGGAAAAGGGTATCGGTGCTTATCAGGGCGGTACCTGTAATGAAACCGACCGAAGTGCACAGATATGCGTTCATTGTGCGATGGCAACACAGCCTGCTCAGATTCTTGCAAAACCCGGTATGGGCGTAGACGAAGGATTTATGATTGTTTATAACGAAATGAACCGTATTCTTGCAATGATGAAGGCTAAGAAAAACTCGAAAAAATAAATATCCATCACTCTCTTCATTTTAAGACAACGGAAAACATTGTTTTCCGTTGTCTTTTTTTACTTAACCTAAATATAAAAACCATTCTGAACTGCATACTCTTACCCCCTTACTTATTGCTCGAAAGCAAATTATGATAATATTTTAGTGTAACGAGAGAAAATATTGGGTTTACATTAAAACCTATGTAATATATACTAAAAATAATAATTGGGGTAGTGTCCGAAAAATCGGAATTATTACTATTATTACCTATATTTGTAATATAACTGCCCGACATCTTCAAAATCGTAAACAAATTGTATGATTTTGTAAACGAAGCATTCTTTGCACTGGACAATTACGTACACTTTGTTGTATACTTTTAATGAATACTTTGACTTTAGGCATTATGTTATATATCAATTAGTATATGTGATGTACATTTACGAAACATATAGCCCAATAGGAGGTTTGGTTTATGAAACTTAAAAAGTTAGTAAGCACAGTTCTTGCAGTATCCCTTATTGCTTCAGCCGGTTCTGCTTTTGCCGATACCTGGCGCCGTAACCACAGAAATCAGGCAAGTACCCCCGACAGAAGCAGCAAGAAGGACATTTACTATGAGGATTTTTCTACTTGTACACCGGGAACTCTACCCGCAGGTTTTACGGGCGGAAGTAACGATAACGGATTTTTCTCCACCGCAGTTACAAATGTCGGTGGAGGTGTGGAGAAGAACTGTCTTTATTTTGAAGATACCAACCACACAAACACAGCCGGAGTAAGCACTCCCTCCGGTGGCGTTAAAATGACCAAGCTTACAGGAATTGTAGGAATAGAAGTAAAGTTTAAGTACGTTCCTACATCCGACAGCAGCAAATGGAGTACCTTCCTTATTGAGTACCATTCCCCCGAGGGCATAGGCTCCCGTATAGGTTGTTCCTCTTCAGGTGGCACACTTAACTTCAACTACGGCGGCAATGGAAGCGCAAAGCTTACCAATCAGATAGTTCACGATAACTGGTACACGGCAAACTGTGTTATCGACTACGACAATCAGAAGGTTGATTGCGAATTTACCGACCATGGTACAAATACCGTAACTCAGGTTCTTCAGGCACCCTTCTACAAGGAAGGTACATTTACGGGACTTACCTCGGTTATGTTCCGTTCTGCACAGTACGGCGGTTCCTGGTATATAGATTACATAAGAATTTATGAAGCCGACGGCCCCATTGAGGAAATAGTGCTTAACATTCCCAAGGGTAGTGCACAGCCCGGCAAGATTCCTGCACCTACTGCATATGCTCAGCCCGAAAGAACAAATATCCTTTTGGACGGAAGATACAAATACACAACCAAGGCTCCCAAGCTTAACGACGGTAAAGTACTTGTCACCGCAAACAACATAGCATCCTTCTTTAATCTTGCATATTACGAAACAAAGAACGAAGCTGTTATAAAAGGTGACAATGTTGAACTTACAATAGCCAAAGACGGTTCGGGTATTAAAAACGGTAATAAAGCAATGAAGCTTACCGCATCTCCCGTAGCCGACGGCGGTGAAGTGTTTATACCCATTGAAGATATTGCTTTGCTTCTTGGTTACACTTACAACTATGATGTATCAGCCAATGTGGCAACAATCTTAACCCAAGATAATCAGACTGAAGAAACGGAGGTAAAATAGTATGAGAGTAAACGGACTTATCACAAGAGTTATATGTCTTTTAGTTGCTGTAACTCTGCTTGCACCTACTCTTGTTTTTGCCGCCGATGCATCAGAACCCTGGGATGCAACCTATGACCATGGCGGTCTTGTTATTCAGTTCCAGCCTATTGACAGTTATGTTTGCGAACAGAACCCTCCCAACTTCAAGTGGGGATACGTAAAGGACGCAACCTCTTATGAACTTATCGTGGCAAAGGACCCCGAGCTTAAGGAAGTTGTTTTTCAGAAAGCAGGTATTGACGTTCCTTTTGCAAACCCCGGTGAAACCTTAGAAGCAGGTATTCCCCTTTACTGGGCAGTACGCTACAAAAATGCAAAAGGCACAAGCAACTGGTCTACAGTAAGAAAATTCAGAATAGACCCCGATGCTTATGTGTATAAGCACCCCACTATGGAGGATATGATAAAGAATATCCCCAATGCGCACCCCAGAGCATATCTTAACCCCGATGAACTGGAAGAGTTCCGGGATCTTAAAAATCAAAACCTTAATGCGCAGAAAAGCTACGATTACTACATGAAAGTAGCCGGCGACTATCTCAAAACCCGTATTATAGACAAAGAGCCTCCTGCGCTTACCCGTCATGATTTTAATAATGACACGGAATACCGTCAGTTCTATAATACAATTGAGGATCAGTGTAACAGCAATATATACAAGGCAATTGTTGAAGGCTACGCATATCTCTTAAGCGGCAATAAGGATTATGGTCGCTATGCAGTTGACCTTTTGATGGAATACACAACCTGGGATGCCATAAACGGTCTTTCCTCCGACACTTCTCAGTATCAGGTTAACAGAAAAATTATGGTATACTCCGCACTTGTTTACGACTGGTGCTACGATTTAATGACCGAAGAAGAAAGAAAAGCTATCCGTGAGATGATTTTCATAAGAGAAGGTGAAATCAGATATATGATTGACACAGTAAATCATACACCTTATCAGTCTCACGGTTGGACAAATATGTCCATGCTGGGTGTTGTTTACTACATAATGGTTCACGACGAACCCACAGCAGCAGAATTGCTTCGCAAAACCTTAAATGCTTATAACGTACTTTACCCCGTATGGAGCTACCAGGACGGTGGCTGGAGTCAGGGTACAGACTATGCAAAATACGGCAGAGAGCGTTTCCTCCACCTGGGAAGAGTGCTTATTAACTCCGGAATCAATCTTTTTGACACTGCCTGGATGAGAAATTCCTATCTCTTCCATGTATATACAGCTCCCGTTGATTCTGTGGGAAGCTTTGGTGACGGTTCGGGAATGGGTCTTGAATCGAACAGCTTTATCCGCGTAGAATATGCAGAGCAGCTTGAATTTATGCCCGGAGACAAGAACAACGGCGTTCGTAAATGGCTTATGGAAAAAGCAGGTGGACTTAATACTTCCAATTGCTCCGGTTATTATACAGCTCAGACCTACGATGCAACAGAAGGCGTTGCACCTTCCAACTATCAGCTTTCTCACGAATTTGTTGATATCGGCTGGATCAATATGACCAATGACTTAACCGATACCAACAGAATACTTTTGAGCTTTAAGTCCAGTCCCTACGGCTCATACAACCACTCCCATGCCGACCAGAATGCCATAACAATAGAATGTTTCGGTCAGTCTGTGCTTGCAAACAGTGGTTATTATGAATCCTACGGTACAGACCATCACTTCAAGATTCATCAGGCAACAGCTGCCCACAACTCCATTACTGTGGATACCAAGGGTCAGAAGCTGCAGGACATCCAGGCAAAGGGTAAGCTTACCGGCTATCTTACACAGGTAGACTTTGACCTTGCGATGGGTGATGCTACACAGGCATATATGGGCGCTCTCGGTAAGTTTGAAAGAGCAATTATATATGTACGTCCCGATGTTTTCGTGGTTGTTGATGACCTTGAAGCAACAGAGAACAAGAAGAGCGAATTTGAATTCTGGCTCAATACTCCTCAGAAGGCAGAAGCCTATGAGGAAGGAAACGGTGCCCGCCTTACACGTGAAGGTGCGGTTATAGATGCTACAGTACAGTATCCCACAAAGGTGGATACATACTACAACAACATCCATGCCGGCTCCGATATGAAGGAAATCAAACCTACCGTTAAACACACCGATTCAAATATTCAGAAGAGAATATGGTTTGAAACCGAACCGGTAAATAAAACCAAGATGATTGTAACTCTGGATCCTCACTCCTCCGATGATAATGCAGAGTACATAGATACAGAGTATTTTGACGAATATGTAAAGATGACCTTTGACGACGGTTCCAAGGTTATAGTTAACATCACAGAGGATAACCGCACAATTACCACCAAAGACGGCTTTACCTTCGACGGACTTGCTCTTGCATATAACGACGAGTCCATAATGCTTGTAAGAGGCACAACCCTTAAGCAGGGTGATATAGACCTCATTACTCTCGAAAAGACAGGCTCCGTGGTAATGGGCGAAAATGAAGTTTCCATTTCCACCTATGAGGACAACAGAATTTCCATTAACACCGATAACAGATATATCTCCGGCGTTGAACGCGTTACAGATTACAACGGCAGAGAAGCTACCGATGCAATAGGTATTACCTGGGAAAAGGCACAGCTTGTAAAGACAACCAACGAAGAAGGTACTGTCTATGAAGCAGTTCCCTCAGATGACTACGTAACCTTTACCGCTTGGCAGGATAACTATCAGCTTATGTTAAATGGCAAGCTTATTACCACAGATAAGGTAGTGGGTGAAACCGTTCTTGTTATAGACGGTGTGGAAACCTCCATTCCCATGGAAGGTGCTACCTTAAGAAACGGCACAGTAAGCTGTGTGGCAATTAAGGATATTGAGCCCAAGAAGTACGAAATTGTTGATAAGTCCGAGGACCTTACGGTAAATCTCCCTGCAGTCGGAAGTATTACAAATGTTTCCACCTTGAGACTTTCCGCAAGCACCCTTGAGCCTCAGAGACTTGAGCTTAAAACAGTTCCCATAACAGATGTTATGTCCGAACGTATTGTTGATGCCGATGCCTACGACAAGGCAGGTGTTACAGTGTTCAGAGAAGCTGAGGACTATTATGAGCCCAACTCCGTAGGTGTAAATGTGTACACCACACGTAGCTATCTTTCCGGTGGTGCCGGTGTAAGTAAGCTTAACACCGAAGGAATGAAAGCATGCTACATTATGGATGTTCCCGAAGACGGCGAATACTACTTTGTGGTTAAATACGTTACCACAGATGCCTATGCAGATTCCAAGAGAGCATTCACAATTGATGGTAAAAACTATGTAATTAACCTTCCCGCAACTCCGGGTTACGGTATTAATTCCGATGACTGGGATGTGGCGCAGGCAACAGTGCCCATCAGCCTTAAAGCAGGACAGTATGAACTTGTTGTTGAACCTCTCCTCAAGGAGTGGAATTACGACTGGTTAGGTTTGGTTAAAAAATAATTATATACGGCTACTACGGCTTTCTGTTTTGGGAAGCCGTAAAGCCGGTTTATGAGATAGTACAGAAATAAACTAAGAAATGAGGAAGAAACATGAAGCTAAAACAACTGATGTCAGTAATTCTTATACTTTGCATGGTTGCGACCACTTGTGTTACCTTTGCTTTGCCGGCTGTGGAAGATGAATATGTTAGCTCATCCATAAGCTTTGGCTATGCGGACGGAGACACATGGACAGATACTTCATCTCTCGAAGGAGGAAAGAAGATCAGTGCCAAGATAAGTGTAAGTAAAACCGGTGACAAGGCAACACCCATATTTATTCTTCTTATTTATAAGAACGGTAAAATGTACGATTGTGATGTTGTCGCACAGGAAATAGGAAGCACTCCCTCTGTTCTCAAGGTTTCTGCAGACGTTCCTGCAGATACAGAGGGCTGTCAGGCTGTTGCAATACTTTGGAACAACCTGGAAGATATGGATAGTCTTTGCGAAGCTTCACTTTTCCCCAAGGGTTGCACAAAGCTCCGCGGACTTTATCTTGACGGTGAGCTTATAGACGGCTTTGACCCGGATGTTACCGAGTACAGCTATGTTGTTTCCGAAGATGCCGAAAAGTATCCCGAATTCAGCTGGGATGTTGTTGATTCCTCTGTAAAGGTTACATATACCGCTCCCAAAAGCTATCCCGGAACAAGCGTTGTTACCGTAGAAGCTGCCGATTCTTCAAAGACTGAATACAGAGTTAACTACAAGAGCTCTGCAGGCGAATTCTATTCCGACCTTAAGGTTGCCGATTCCGCGGCAGGTGTTCCGGTATTTGTATCCGGAGGCCTTGTTGAAGGTGCCCCTGCATACACAGACAACGCAAATTACCTTATTAAGAAGATTTACGACGACAGATTTGTTGGCATGGATGTTTTCCGCACACCCAATGCATGGAACAGCAATGCTACTTACAAATCATCTACATATAATGACGAATGGTTTACTTTCACCGCAAGAAGAGCTGTAAAGATTACAATCTTTAAGAGAACAAATACGGGTAAGGCAAAAATGGAAGAGAACGGCTGGACTGCGGAAGAAACTGTATCCCCCGGCTTCCTTAATGCTCCCACAGGTAATCCCCTGGTTGACAGACCTCACCTGTGTATATTCACCAAAACCTTTGAAGCAGGTAAGGTTAACATTCCTAATGGTCTGACATCAAGTTCTCCCTGCATTATTGGTGTTGAATTTGCTCCCATCGGTGGATTCCCCGAAGATGAAGGCGGAAATGAAGGTGGCGGAAATGAAGGCGGAGAAGGCGGAGAAGATACTCCTGACACACCGGCATTAACCAAAGCACTTCTTAGTGACATTAAGGTAAACGGCGTGAGCCTTGAAGGCTTTGATTCCCGGACCTTAGAATACACCTATACAGGTGAAATAACAGGGGTTGACTGCCCCGTTGTAACCTGTGAAACTGCAGGTGAAGCAACTGCAGTTGTTACAGACCCCACAGACCTTCCCGGTTATACTGCAATTACAGTAACCGAAGGCGGAGTAGAAAACACATACAAAATCAATTACACAACAGATGTAATGTTTGCAAATATTGCGGATGCCGACGGCAACGACAACCTTTCTCCCGACTTTGTGTCCGGCGGTTTGGTTGTAGGTGCAGAAGCATATCCCGATAGGTCATATAAAATTGCCGAAATTACCGACGACAGATTTGTGGGAATGGATGTTTTCCGTTGCCCCAATGGTTGGTATACCGACGCAACATTTAAATCCTCTACATATAAGAATGATTGGTTCACTTTTGAGGCAAAGAGACCTGTAAAGGTTACAATGATAAAGAGAACCGACACCGGTAAGGCAGATATGGAAGCAAATGGCTGGACCTACGAGGTAAGCGATAATACTACCATAGGTTACATCAATGTTCCCACAGGCGCTACCGGAAATATGACAGACAGACCTCATAAGCACATCTTTACCAAGGAGTTTGAAGCAGGTACTGTTAATATCCCCAACACCTTAACATCAAACTCTCCCTACATTGTAGCAGTTGAGTTTGCTCCTTGGGGCGGATTTGCCGAAGGTGAAGAGCCGGAAGAACCCGATACACCGGTTGAACCCGATACACCCGAAGATACCGATACCGGTCTTGCTGTTATGAAGGTTAAAGACGGCAGGGATTCTATTGCAATCATCGTTCACGATGACGGTGTTGAGGCTACAACAAGCTATCTTAACGAAGCACTTGGCGAAAATGAACTCAAAGCTTCTGTTGGTCTTATAACAGGCAAAATAAAAGACGAAAGATTAGAATATTGGCGTGAGATTTTTGCAGAGGGCAATCTCAATGCAGAATCCCACAGCTCCACTCATACATATATGGGTCAGGACAACACCAAGGCAGAAACAGCAATAGTAAAAGGCACTGAAATGGAAATCCCCGTTGGTAAAATGGAAGCTGAACTCAAAGGCTCTCAGCAGTTTATCAGAGATAACTTCGGTCAGCCTGCGTACGTTCTCATACGTCCCGGTGTTGGTACCATTACAGACCTTGAGGGTAATACTTTAAAATCCACATCCGATATGGCTATGGAAATGATGAAAGACACCTACTTGGCTGCACGTAGCTCCGGTGGTAAGGCATTTACACAGCGTGGTGTTGATACCATTCCTCCCACAAACTACTATTATATGTACACCGTATACTGCGACTTCGATGACACAGCCGAAGAATGGATGAAGTCCATAGATGAAGCAGTAGAGAAAAACGGTATTGTAACCTACCTTTATCATACCATAACCGAGGAAGAGGAAAGTAACGCTTCCAACGTGGTTGAAACCGACAGATTCTTCCCCATGCTCAGCGAGTATGTGAAGGAAGGCAAGGTATGGAATCCCTTCTATTATGAAGCAGTATTATATATGAAGGAATGTGAATCCGCACAGGTTTCAATGGAAACCGAAGGGGATACCGTAAAGGTAACTCTTACCGATGCATTGGATAATGCTACATTTAACTATCCTCTCACAGTAAGAGTACCCGTTCCTGCAGATTGGGAAACAGTTTCCGTATCTCAGGGCACAAGAAACGAAGTGGCAAAGACATTTACCATAGGCGAAGAAAACTATGTGTATGCAAATGTTGTTCCCGATGGCGGAGTTGCAACTCTTAAGGCTTCAACCCGAGAAACAGCTCTTGCAACCTTAAGTGACCTTAAGCTAAACGGCACAAGTCTTGAAGGCTTCAAGTCGGATAAGTTCAGCTATGTTGCAGATTTTAGCAATGTAGGTGTTAACTGCCCCGAAATTACATATGTGGCAAACGGAGAGGCTACCGTAGTTGTAACAAACCCTGAAAAGCTTACCGATAAAACAATAGTTACCGTAACAGAAGGTAACGTACAAAATGTATACACAATAAAATACAAGACAACAGGCTTGATTTCAAATATTGAAGTTAAAGAAGGTACATCTGTTCCCGTCTTCGCGGTGGGCGGTCTTGTAGAAGATGCAAAAGCATATTCTGACAGAAATTATTATATTTCTGAAATCTATGACGACAAATTTGTAGGTATGGATATGTTTATGTGTCCCGTAGGCTGGACCAGCAATGCTACCTATAAATCCTCCACGTACACTGATGATTGGTTTACATTTGAAACAAAGCGTGATGTAAAGATTACTATCCTTAAGAGATCCGCTACAGGTAAGGATGCTATGATAGCTAACGGCTGGAAACAAAAATCTTCCACCAATGCAAACGGTTTCCTCAATGCTCCTACTACTACGGATCAGTTCCACAAAGAAAGCTTTACAAAGGTATTTACAGCAGGTACTGTTAGTATCCCCAACGGTTTAACCAATGCTCCTTATATTGTAGCAGTTGAGTTTGCTCCCTGGGGCGGATTCTCCGAAGACGAAGAGCCGGAAGAGCCTGTTGAACCCGAAGTTCCCAAGGCAACCTTAAGTGAAATCAAGGTAAACGGTGTAGGTCTTGAAGGCTTCGATGCCGAAATATTTGAATACACCTTCGAAGGTGAAATAACAGGCGTTGATGCTCCCGAAGTTACCTATGTGGCAAACGGTGAAGCAACTGCAGTTGTTACAGACCCCACAGAACTTCCCGGAAGCACAGTAATTACAGTAACCGAAGGCGGAGTAGAAAACACCTATACAATCAATTACACAACAGCGGTAATGTTCACAGATATTGCAGATGCCGACGATGATGATACCCTCAGCGCCGTGTATGTACCCGGAGGACTTGTTGAAGGCGGAAAGGCATATTCCGATAAATCCTATAAGATTGACAATATCTATGATGAAAGATTTGTTGGAATGGATCTTCTTAGTTGTCCTAACGGATGGAACAATAATTCAACCTTTACATCCAAAACATATAAAGATGATTGGCTTACCTTCAATGCAAAGAGACCTGTAAGAGTTACACTTATCAAAAGAGAAAGCACAGGCAAGGCAGATATGGAAGCTGACGGCTGGACCTACGAAGCCACCGACAGCGAAACCGGATTTATCAACATAAGAACCGGTGCTACCAATAATATGAAGGATAATTTCCATAAGTATCTCTTTACCAAGGAATTTGAAGCAGGAACCGTTAACATTCCTAATGCATTGACAACATACAATCAGCACGTTGTGGCAATTGAGTTCGCTCCCTGGGGCGGATTTGCCGAAGACGAAGAACCGGAAGAACCCGTTGAACCCGAAGTAATTCCCGCAACCCTTACCGATATTATGGTAGACGGTGTTTCCGTGGAAGGCTTTGGCTCCGAAGTGTTTGAATACACAGTAGAGGTTCCCGCATCTCAGGTTAATATGCCCGAAGTAACCTTCACAACCAATGGCACTGCAACCGCAGAAAAGGAAGATACCTTCGAGCTTCCCGGCAAAACAGTTATAACAGTTTCCGAGGGCGAAGCTACCAACATCTACACAATTAACTACACTTTATCTCAAGCGGTTCTGGCAACAGATTTTACCTGTGCAGATGCAGATATAAACAATGCTTCATATTTTGAAAGTATATATGTGCCCGGTGGTATGCAGGTTGACACTCCTGCTTACACAAGCGGTTCTGCAGTTAAAACAACTTACTGCATAAAAGCAATCAATGATTCCCGACTTGTGGGTGCCGACCTTATCCGTGGCGATATGAAGCTCTATAACGGTGACAACAGCGACGTATATGAAGGTACAGCGATTTCCGACTTTTTCACCTTCAAGGCGGCAAGAGGTGTGGAAGTAGTTATCCTCACAGTATACAATGCAGGAAAAGATAATTTCATAGACAACGGCTATGCACATACCAACGACACCGCAGGTTTTATAAATGTTTATTCAACAAGAGACAATCTCCATGCTAATTCTTATTCCAAGCATTTCGATGCCGGCGATACTGTAGAAATTCCAAATGTAGCCGAAGATGGAAACAGAGCTGTTATTATAGCTCTCATATGGGATGACTGGGCAGACCCGTCAGCAATACCGGAAGAATTTTAAGAAACGTTACGATAACACAGAAAGAGGGTTAAATGATGAAGAATATATCAAAAATAATTCTTGCGATTCTTGTGTGTCTTTGTCTTACCGTCAGTGTCTATGCGGCACCTCTCGACAGATATGAGATAGATGACGTCAAAGAATACGTAACCATTTACGGCTCTGTAGAAGGAGCCAAATACCTCGACAGAATTACAGTTGAGGTGTTAAAGCCCGGCGTGGAGGTTAGTCGTGACGATGTCCCCACAAAGGAAAGTATTAAAGAAGATTTTATACACATTACACAGCTCCTTGCAGACAGAAACGGTGCATACTCGCTGGAGATAGATATGTCCGGTATGGATGCCGCGTTCTACGCAGTAAGAGTTAATGGCGAAGTTGGTGAAAAGAAGTTTTTCTTTGCAACCACAGCAACCAAGGAATCCGAACTGGGTGCTGTCAAGAGAATTTGTAACGCCCCCAATAATGCGGCAACGATCACAAGACTTGTAAACAAGCTTGACAGTGCAAATCCCGACAGTGTAATCATCAATATGTTTGGTGTAACCGATCCTCTGGTAGCTCAGGTTGATGCCCAAATGCTTGCAAAAACTCTCTACGCTCTTGTTGAGGCTGATGCAACCATTACTGCAACACCTGCAGGTCTTAAGAGAGGCTTGGAAACTGCGACACATCTTATTGCCATGAACGACGGCAAGGGTGATGCAGCTTACTACGGTACAGAGCTCGGTGTAAGTGAAGAAATGCAGAAGATTTACAGCGAAGAAATCTCTGCAGAAGCAAAGGCTTCCTTTATAGCAAATAACTTCAAAGGCAAAGAAATCTATACCGTTGCAGATGCAAAAGATGCTTATGAAGAAGGCATTATTCTTGCATATCTTGCTTCTATAGATGCTTATTCCGATGTAGAAAAGATTATTGAAATCTACGGCGAGGAAGCAGGAGTGGACATGGACGATTTCAATGACCTTAAGTCCACAAATCAGACAAAGCTTTTTGAGTATATTGCAGAAAAGAACAATATTGATACTCTTGAAGATTTTAAAAAGGCTGTCAACTCCAAGGTTGAAGACCTTTTGGATAGTCAGAAAGACTCTTCCTCCGGCGGCGGAGGTGGCGGTGGCTTCGGTGGCGGAAGTTCAGGTAACATTGTAGCCGGAAACACCCAGACAAATACTCCCATAATTCCTACCGATATGTCAGGCAATTTCGCCGATATGGCAGGTTATGAATGGGCAGCGGAAGCCGTAAATGCTCTTTATGAAAAGGGTATGGTATCGGGCGTAGGCGACAGTCTCTTTGCTCCCGGAAGGGAAATAACAAGAGAAGAAATGGTTGCAATGCTTATCCGCGCCTTTGGATTTGACACAAAGCTTGCAGCGGAAGATGCATCTGTGCCCTTTACAGATGTTGATACAACTGCATGGTACGCTCCCTACATAAAAATAGCCTATGAAAACGGCTATGTTGCAGGTGTAAGCGATACGGAATTCGGCTTAGGCAGAATAATCACCCGTGAGGAAGCCGCAACTATGGTAAACAGAATTGCAATATCTATGGATAAGGTGTTTTCTGCAGAGTCCGAGGCATTCACAGATGATAGCCTGATTGCCGATTATGCAAAAGAACATGTATATGCTCTTAAGAATGCAGGTGTTATCTCCGGTATCGGAGACGGCAGCTTTGCACCTAAGAATAACTGCAACAGAGCTCAGGCGGCAGTAATTATATACACATTGATCAATAAATGAAAGGATGAGGCATAAGTGAAAAGCTTAAAAAGAATTATTTCAGCACTGCTTTGTATGAGTCTGCTCTTTGGCTGTTGCCTCGTTCAGGCAGAAGAAACAGTCACTGAGACTGTATACGGAACAGAAAATGTTGAACTTATAAATGCTCTTGGAATTGCGGAGTACAAGGAATCGGAGCTTGGCGATAACATTAGCAGAATTGAGTTTTACACTCTGCTCTGCAAAGTTGCGGGCTATCCTCCTGTTGAAAACTGGAATACTGTATTTTCCGACCTTGCACCGGCTCAGGAAGGAGAAAAATATGCCAAGGTTCTCCATAAATTGGGCTTGATTTCCCATGACAAAAACGGCAGAATATACCCCGACGGCAATATTCCTCCGGCAGAGGCTGCAGCACTTTTTGTAAAGGTTCTCGGCTATACAGCAATGGCAGAAGCCAAGGGAGGATACCCCGCAGGATATCTTTCGGTTGCAAATTCCATTGATGTGACGGAAGGACTGGATATGTCAGCTCCTGCACTTACAAAGGGTATGGCAATTGATATGTCGGTAAATGCCCTCGAGGCAAACGTTATGACACAAACCGTAAGACCCGACGGAACAAGTGAATACAAGGCAGAAAAGGAGCTTAACCTCTTTGAAAGTGCTCACGGTATTTACATTGTGGAAGGTGTTGTAAACGGTGTTGATATTTCCCGTATATCCGGTGTAAGTAATGTAAGACCTTTCCATATTGAAGTTGACGAAACAAGAATTAATGTGGAATTAATCTTTGAGGATGACCTTACCAAGGCATATGACTATCTCGGATACGACGTTAAGGCATATGTTACCGACAAGGCTCCCTATGGCATAATGGCGCTGTATATTGACAAAACCGATTCCAACAGAGAATATGTTTTTGATACAGAAGATGTAATCAAAGTGGACTCCACATCCTTAAAGGCATATGACCTTTCGGGAAAGAAAACCAAGAATTACCGTTTTAAAAAAGCTGTTCCCCTTATATATAACGGAGTTTCAACAAAGTCAGCATTCACCGGGGACGTTATAGCAGGCAAAACAGGAACAGTAAAGCTTGTAGACAACAACGATGACGGAACGGCAGATGTTGTTTTTGCCGATGTTTACAAAAACATTGTAGTATCCTATGTGGATATGGAAAAGCTTGTTGCCTACGATAAAATTAATCCCGCCGAAAAGGCAAATATTGATAACGAAGCAGATGATCCCTTTGTTATTCTCTATGACCTTGAAGGAAAAGAAATTTATCCTACAGATGTAAAGGAAGGAAATGTACTCTCTGTATATGACAGTGCTTCCGACGCAAGACAGGCATTTTCAAAGATTTATGTTTCTTCAGAAACCGAAACAGGCGAAATTGAAAGTGTACAGGATAAAGATGAAATTGTTGTAAACGGCACAACATATGAGTTGACAGCTGAGTGCCTTGAAAAATGCTCCAACTTCGTAAAGCCCGGCTCCGATGTTGTTTTGCATATTGATGCCAAAGGCATGGTTGCCTATATAGAAGGTGCTAAACCTGCCGAAACCTTAATAGGTTTTATTGTGGCTGCAGATACGGAATCGGGAATGGATTCCCGACTTAAGTTCAAAATCTGCATTGCTCCCGAAGAGTACATAGAAGCCTATTCTGCAAAGAATATAAAGATTGACGGTGTAAGATACAAGAATACCGATTCTGAAGTATACGAACATCTTAATGTTGCAGCAAAGGTAATGTTCCCGACAATCAATGACTCTGATGTGAAAAACTCCATTGTAAGATTTGCACTTAATTCCGAAGGTGAGATTATCTTTGTAGATACACTTTTGGACGGAAACAAAGAGGTAGCTCACAGATATTCCGAACACACCAACGAAAACTGTCTTTTCACTTCTCACGTAGATAGTGGATATCACAGAAAGTCCGGACAGCACATCACGGTAGACGGCAACATTGTTCTTAACAATAACTCTATGCTCTTTGCATATCCGGATATTTCCGATACAACAGTATCTGTATTCGACGAAGATATGTATTCCCTCAATACATTTACAAAAGAAGTACCTTCCTCGGTAAAGGTTAATGATTTGTGGGCGTTCTATACTTCCCGTAATCAGGTAATATCCGAATTTACAGCACAGCCTTACTCTAAAAAGAATGTAGGCGGCAGTGATGAGGACGATTACATTGCTGTTGTAAGCAGAAAGACCACAATACTTGACCCCAACGATGACAACGTTGCTGTAACCAATCTTGTTCTTATGACAAAAGACGGTGAGGTAAACGTTCCCGTGAAAGGTACCGTTCAGTTTGACGGTCTTGCGGTGCCCGCTGAGGGTGAAGAAGCAAAGGACCCCGACCTTGTGGGAACTACCGTTTCGGCAAATCCTGCACCCGGTACTGTTACAAAGCTTACTGCCGATGACCTTAAGCAGGGGGATATCATAGTATATGCCACCGACTATAAGGGTTATCTTGCAAATGTAACATTGTACTACAGAGCTTCTACAGATACCGTAGTTACCCAGACCGGTTATGGCGGTGCTTTAACCTCACAGTTCACATGGCACAGAGGTTATGTGTTTGATTCCTTCCCCGAAGGCTTCTTCTTCTATGCGAACAGCGAGCTTACCGGCGATATAGACACAGACCGCGAAATCCTCAAAAATGTAAAAGCAGAGGATTGCCAGTTTGTATACTACACCACATACGCAAACTGTAAGTCTGCAGGAATTGACTTTAGTGAGCATAGTGAAGAACTCCGAGTGGGTTCACTCTCCATGGCAGACCTTAAGTCCTATATGGAAACAGGGGATGACTGCACCTTTGGAATACTCCAGAGATACTACACATACCCCAGAATGTTCGTTGCAATCGAAGGATTGAATGAATAAAGAACAAATTTATTAAGTTGAATTTAAACAAGCGAGTGCAAACACGAAGGGGAGATCCTTCGACTCCGTTTTACTCCGCTCAGGATGACATCAACTAATATGTCATTCTGAGGAGCGAAGCAACGAAGAATCTTCCTTGCACTTGGAACGGTAGCTTGTTAAAAATCATTGTAAATAAAATTTCGGAAGGTACCGTAAACCTAAAGAAATTTAATTTAAAAAAATAAAAAATATACTGATTTGTTACGTATGAACACAGCGGTTAATTGTGTTCGACCCGTTTTGTCATTCTAAGAGCTTTAATAAGAGAGTACAAACCCGAAGGGGAGATTCCTCGCAATTGCTCGGAATGACATTAGCAAATTTGTCATTCTGGGAGCAGGCTCCCGTGAAGTAGCCGAAGGCGTGCTGAACGGTCTGAGACTGCCTCTGGCAAAACTGTCGCAGAGGCAAGCGCCAACCTCGGCGCGAAGCCGATTCGTTACAGTTGACGGCTAGCGAAGCGAAGAATCTTCCTTCCCGCGGAACGACACAACCAAAAATTAAAAAGGAGATGTAAAAATTGAAAATGCTTAAAAGAATTATAAGCATAGCAGTTTGCGTAATGATGCTTACATCTGTTGCCTTTGCCTCAAACACCTCAGTAATTGAATATACATCAACAACAGAAGACGGTGTAACCACAGTTACCGCAACTGCCCTTGCAACAAGCCTTGGCAGTGAAGACGTTAAGCTCTTTACAGCAGTTTACAATGCTGACGGCTCTTTTGCAGGTGCAAAGAAAGCATCCACAGCAGACGGAAACCTTCTTAAGACTTCCGTAACTGTTGAAGATGGTCAGACTGTTAAGTCATTTATATGGGAGGGTG
>CAYXPV010000005.1:0-16650 GCA_964467285.1 uncultured Oscillospiraceae bacterium | reverse complement strand
CGCTGTTCATTGCGGCAAAGCCCTCTTCATAATCCCGCACATCCATTCTGTGGGTGATAATGTCGGAAATATCCAGACCGCCCTGGAGCATTGCGGACATTTTGTACCAGGTTTCGTGCATTTCTCTGCCGTAGATACCTTTTAAGATAAGACCGTTGAATATGATTTTACTCCAATCGACCTTGCTGTCGTTTTTGAGGATTCCCAAAAGAGAAATTTTTCCGCCGTGAGTCATATGATCTATCATGGTATTTAAAGCAATTTCGCTCCCGGACATTTCAAGACCTACATCGAAGCCCTCTCTTAAGCCGAGTTCTTCCATTTTATCGGCAAGACTTTCCTTTGTGGTATTAACTCTGTGCTGTATGCCGAGCTTCTCAGCAAGTTCAAGACGGGTATCGTTGATATCGGTTATAACTACATATCTTGCACCTACAAACTTACAAACCGCAGCCGCCATAATACCTATGGGACCCGCACCCGTTATAAGTACATCTTCGCCTGTAAGGTCAAAGGAAAGTGCAGTATGCACGGCATTGCCGAAGGGGTCAAAAATGGAATACATTTCCTCGGCAATATTGCTTTCGCACTTGCGGACATTTTCTTCGGGAATAACAAGATACTCTGCAAAGGCACCGTCACGGTTCACACCTACGCCTACGGTATCTTTACACAGGTGTCCCTTACCGGCAAGACAGTTACGGCATTTGCCGCATACAATGTGGCCTTCACCGGAAACAATATCACCCACTTTGCATTTATGTACATTTCCACCGACTTCCACAATTTCGCCCACGTATTCGTGACCGATTGTCATGGGAGTCTTTATGGTGTTTTGTGACCATTCATCCCAATTATAGATATGAAGGTCTGTACCGCATATTGCGGTCTTATGAATTTTGATTTTAACATCATTGATGCCTACGGTCGGTTCGGGTACGTCCTCAAACCACAGCCCCTTTTGTGGGAACTTTTTAACCAATGCTTTCATTTAAAGGTCAGTCCTCTCAAATATTTTTTGCGCTCTCCACGAGAAGTTCTATAAACCTCTCGGTTTCTTCGGTGAGCTTTCGGGCGGTATTTAAGATGTAACCTATAATGTAAAAATCATTACTCTTTAAGGGTATGCCCACTATATCGCCTCTGTTTAAGGCGGAGGGCATTATTCCGGTACCCACGGTATAGCAATCGGTAACCAAAAGCACATTCATAAGTGTTGCACGGTCGCTTATTTCGATATGCTTTTTGCTTTTAAGACCCGAAACAATCTCTTCGGTAAAGAAGGATATGTTGCGGTCACCCTGCTCATAGGATACATAAGGATAGTCTTTGAGGTCGGATATGGTAAGAGCTTCGCTCTGCGCCAAGGGATGGGTTTTGGACAAAAAAACATGAGGAGAAGCTTTTAAAAATTCAGTAAATACTATGCCCTTTTTGCCAAGATACCTTTTCATAATATCATATTCGGAATCCTTTATGGCTATGATGCCGATATCACTGCGGGAAATTTCAATCTCGTGAATTATATCGTAGGTCTTGATTTCCCTTAAGGCATACTTGTAGCTGTCAGCATCTCCTTCGGAAAGCATTTTGCCGAAAATATCCGCAATAAAATCATAGTGCTGAGTTGCAATATAAAGTCTGCGGCTTACGTCTTTCACGGAATAACGTTCGCTTACAAACTCATCGTGCTGCACTATCTGGCTTGCATAGCGTACAAATTCCGCCCCTTCATCCGTGAGGTATACTCCCGTACCGGAACGCTCGAAAATGCGAATACCGAGCTCCTGTTCCAAGGATTTGATGCTGAGCGAAAGGGTGGACTGAGCTATGAAAAGCTCTTTTGCCGCTTCGTTGAAGCTGCCTGTATTTGCTATACTCAGTACATATTTACATTGCTGGATTGTCATTTAGTCACCTCAAAAACAAAAGAGCCGGACACGGTGTGCCTGACTCTTCCTTTTTACCACCGCTTTTATTTTCGTATATATTGTATCATACAACGGTGAGATTTTACCAATATAAAAAACCTATTGACCTTGTTCACATTTTTTAATAAGACGTATTGCCTGCTCTACGGAATCTGCCATATTATTTTTAGCATTTGCCGTATTCATGGCATCATCAAGGGTACATACTCCCCTTACTATGGGGAAATAGGCATCTATTCCTGCATTGTGTACCGCTTTGGCTTCGGGAGTAACTCCGCCTGCAAAGGCAATTACGGTTTTGCCGTATTTCTTTGCTATGGAAGCAATACCTGCAGGTGCTTTGCCCATAGCAGTCTGAAAGTCCAGTCTGCCCTCGCCGGTTATGACGATTTGGGCATCTTTTATGTAATCTTCTATATGGGTTTCTTTAAGTATAAGGTCTATTCCGCTTTTGAGCTCACCGCCAAGGAAAGTCATAAACGCAAAGCCCATACCTCCTGCGGCACCTGCTCCGGGGGCATTTTCGTCTGCCGTGGAGCTTACCGTCTTTGCCAAACGGGCATAATTTAACAGCCAGCCGTCCATATCTTCAACCATTTTTTCGTCGGCACCTTTCTGAGGCCCGTATACCGCAGAACACCCTTCGGCACCGCAAAGGGGATTTGTAACATCGCAAGCTATGGAAAAACTACATTCCTTAAGTTCTTTCAAAGCCTTTTCTGTTTTAATCTCTTTAATATCCTTAAGACCTTTTGCACCATGCTCAACCTTATTACCATTTCCGTCAAGAAACTCAAAACCAAGGGCAGAAAGCATTCCGCATCCCCCGTCATTGGTGGCACTTCCGCCTATGCCTATAACAAAATTGCGGCAACCTTTGTCTATGGCGTGAGCTATCATAAGCCCAAAGCCGTAAGTTGAAGTGTTTAAGGGATTTCTTTCATCATCCGACACAAGCGTAATGCCCGAAGCTGACGCCATTTCCATAACGGCGGTGTTTCCTACTATACCGTAGTAAGCTTCAATCTCTCTTCCCAGGGGATCACAGGTTTTTACATATTCTTTTCTTCCTCCCATACCGAGAACAAGGGCATCTACGGTACCCTCTCCCCCGTCTGCAACGGGAATAACCTTAATATCCGCATCGGGATAAACTCTTTTTATACCCTCTGCGGCACTGTTGCCTGCTTCAAGAGAAGTCATACTGCCTTTAAATGAATCTATGGCGATTACTGCTTTCATACTATCATTCCCTTACTTTTTTTGAATTTTTCATTTCCGCAGCAAAATAATTGCGGTAAATACGGACTGTAGCATATGC
The DNA here is from genome assembly GCA_964467285.1 of uncultured Oscillospiraceae bacterium. Lineage (GTDB taxonomy): Bacteria > Bacillota > Clostridia > UMGS1810 > UMGS1810 > RGIG8748. Next base: position 13,398 of record CAYXPV010000005.1, on the reverse strand, counting down.
CTATATTGCACAAAAAATCCTGTGACACCATTGTATCACAGGATTATGTTAAAATCAATTATATAAACTTGCTTAATTTAAGCCTTGCGAGGCGTATATGCTTTCTTGCCACGGTATAGCTCATTGCAAGTTCTCCGTCTTCAAAATACTGAATAAAGGGATAAAAACAACTGGTGTGCATATGGGACTTAAGGATAGGTTCACTTTTTGAGATATTCTCGGTGTTGATTCTGATTATTCCTATATGCTCACGGTCAACGGGAGCGTGGAAAAGGTAGAGTTCATCTTTGTAGACTATAAAGTCCGACCTGGACTGACAATCCTCAACCTCAAGGGGAGCCTCCCACTTTTTGTTAACCAGGTCATAGACGGTAAGGAAACCGCAGTTGGTATTCTCGTCGTGCTGTCTTACAAAGTAATAGCACTTATCTCCTATTACGTAGGTTGCATTTTCCCACTTGGAGTCATTCGCGAAATCAGGCTCGGAAACATACTCCCAAGTCACAAGATCGCGGCTTTTTATAATGCAGGTGAAATCTCCGCTGTAGGCTCCGGTATAATAGTGCAATACGCCATTTTCTTCCCGAGTGGAAAGCTTTTGCATAATACCTATGTCGCTGTACATCTTCTTAAATCCGATACCGTTTTCCGCAAGAGCACTCTGCATACCCGATGTGCTGAAATCATTGGTAATATCTCCAACCTTAAAACGGTTTACACCAATATCCCCAAGCTTTTTTTCAGATATGTAAAACGGTCTGTACAACCTGTAGTAATTACCGTCAAGATTTGCTGTCCAGAGAACATAGAGAGTGTTATCGTCTTTCTGCATAAGAATGGTATCGTAAACCATAACAACCTTCTTACCGTAGCAATCATCCCCTACAGTCTGAATATCCAGAAAAGTTTTGTTTTCAAGGTCATCCTTGGGGCAATACACAAGACGTGCCGTCTGATAGTTGGGGTCTTCCTCGGAATCGTGGGTGTTTGCGTAATAGGTCATATATATTGTGTCATCGGTAGCCCTGAAGGTGGAAACGTGGCACATAAAATCCCTGACATCGGTTTTGCCTTCTTCAAAGAGCTTTTCAGATTTTTCAAAATCCGACACAAAGCATTCTTCCGTTTCTTTGGCAAAAGATTCTGCATATGGCTCCATATCTGCCGTAATTTTGCCAACAGAATTTACTATAGGCTTGTTCTCTGTAATAATGGATTCTTTTGAGGTTTTGAAATCCTCCGAAAAAATGTTTGTCATGGTTTTTTCTCCTTTTATAAAGTATATTCCTATGGAAACTATTGCAATTGCTTCATTTACCATACCCACATACGAGCCCACAAAATAATCATATATCAAAAATGCCAGCGACACGGGAACGGATATTATCTTGGTAAGGCGGGGCTTTTTTAGCCACAGGGAAACCGTAACAAAGGTGGAAGCACATATGGGCAGAATATTTACGGGAGATTTAAAGGTTCTTATACCAAGAACCCAGTTGATTAATATAAAGAGTATTGGCCACAGCACACAGTTTGCCCACTTGGTTTTCTCTCGGTTTATAAAAACACATTCCCGAAACATACCCACAAAATTGGGTATCATGCCGCCGGGGGCTCCAAGGCACAGATAGTGAATTACCCAACAAATGTCAGCTCCGAGCTTCATAAGTATTAAATTTTTTCGTTTGGTCTGCTGATATATGAGAAAAAGACAAACCATGGCACCAAGGCCGAAAAATTGTGCAACAAAGAACATATTGCGTATTCACTTCCATAAAAAATTATGTTATAATAACATTATAGTGGCAAATAACCATTGTTTCAATGTCACATATAGGTTAAAAATAACACTATCTTGCAAAGGTGATAAATATGCTTGGTACACGATATGAAGAATACGCAGTCTTTGAGGGAAACCTTCCCTTCAGCTTCCAAAAAGGAATTACCGTAACAGATAAAGCCTACAGTCCTGAGGCAAACTGGCACGACAATCCGGAAATTCAGTTCTGCCGAGAGGGAAGCGGCTTTGTAATGACTGATGAAAGCCATCTGCCATTTATGGAAAATGACATCGTTGTAATAAATTCCAACGTTCTGCACCATACAAACACGGATAAGCGCATAGTTTACGATTGTCTTATAATAGACACAGCCTTTTGCAGACAAATAGGCATAGACCCCTTGTATGTTGAATTTGCCCCCAAACCCCAAAATACGCACTTAAAAGAGGTTTTTAACAGTATTGCCGACCTTTATGAAAGCAATGACAAATGCAAAATTCCCAAGCTGTGCAAACTTGTGCTGGAAATACTTATAGAACTTAAAGAAAACTACACCCTGTCCGAAAACAACAATACAGTAAAACGCCTTGAATCTGACGCTATAAAAGAAACCATAAAATACATACGGCTAAACTACGATAGAAAATTATCCTTAAGCGAAATATCCAAAAATGTCGCAATGGATAAATACAGTCTTTCCCGGGAGTTTAAGAAGCTTACAGGCAAAACGATTGTAAACTACATAAACAGCTACCGTTCAAAAAAAGCATCGGAGCTAATCTCAGAAGGCTTTTTGATTTCGGAAGCCGCAAGGATATGCGGATTTACAAATATGTCCTTCTTTACCAAAACCTTTAAAAACCATATGGGAAAATACCCTTCTCAATACAAAAAATAACATAAAAAATCCCTGCAAAGCAATATATCATGCTTACAGGGATTTGTTTTATGCTTTTTGTTTTATGCTTTTTGTTTTATGCTTTTTGTTTTATGCTTTTTGTCCTATTTTTTGTCCTAACCTTACAGGCACTTCCGTAAATGTGTCGGGAACATAGATTTCGTCAATCTCTGCTCTGCCCTTTTCAAGAAGAAGAACTACAGTGGAACCGCCGAACTCAAATTTGCCCTTTTCTTCACCGCGTTTAAAAGAGTGCTTACCGTGGTTGTTGCAGATTCTGCCAACCATCATGGCGCCAACCTCCATCTGCACGGCATCACCAAAGTTTTCGGTATGCAGAATGGTATACTCTCTGGAATTGGTCTTATATATCTTATAACGGCTTTGAGCAATAGGCTGAACCGTGTGAAGTATGCCCTGAATAAACACGTTATCCTCTTTGGTGCCGTTGTCAAAATACATATATCTGTGATAGTCCGTTACCGTAAGTCTGAACACCAGCATTTTGCCTCCGCGGTACTTCTCGGCAAGGTCTTTATTCGACAGAAGCTCCTCTGCGGTATAGCGAGAGTCCTTTATACGGATATCCATATCGTCACCTATATTGTACACACTTAAAAGTCCGTCGCAGGGTGATACCAGAGCTTCCTTATCCATGGAGATTTCCCTTGCACCGTCTTTGAGTTCCCGGGTGAAAAAGTCGTTGAAACTTTTGTACTCCCTTACCGCATAATCGGACATATCAATGCCGTTATTCTTTATAAATTTGGAAATTCTTCCCTTAGAAAGGGAAGAATCCATATATTTGCCAACTATTTTCGATATAAAGCTCCGGGTAAGAAGCTTCAAAACAACTCGCCCCGGAAGGGTGTTATATAAAAACTTTGTCATAAATATCCTACCTGATATACTTAGTAATAAACTCAAATCTTATTAAGCCCTTAGATACTGCATAGTATAATGCAAAGAGTATAGCTCCCACAATTACCATTATAATCTTACCTCTGGTACCGGGCTTTTGAAGCTTGATGTCAATTACAAAAAGTAAAGCCGTTATTGCAAGTACAATTTCGTAAATCAAAGCAATCTTTGCTCCGAAGCCGAATATATTGCTCACAAGCATGAGAATGGGGAATATAAGTGCCGCACTTGTAATGGGAAGACCATGAATGTAAATAACGCCCTGTGTTTTTTGCTTCTTCTCGGTACAAACGTTGAAATACGCCAGACGAATAACACCTGCAAGCACGTAAAGCGCCATACACACGTATCCGAAAATACTGCGGATATTGAGTGAATAACCTATAACTACAGGGAACACGCCAAAGCATACTATATCGCACAGGGAATCTATCTGTATTCCAAAATTCTTATGATCCTCGGTACGGTTCTTCTTGGTGGAAGCCACCTTTCCGTCGAACATATCACACAAGCCGGAAAACATAAGACAGAATATAGCCCATACCGGTCTGCCGTTAAGAGCCATAATGATACCGGTAACCGAAGATATAAGACTCATATATGTTAATATTACGGTGTAATCGTAAAAACCTATCATCTTTTAAACCTCTCTTTATTGTCTGTAATATAAAAATCCACTTTAAACAATACTATTTTCAACATTGTATCACACAATTTGACAAAAATCAATTGACATAATAAAGAAATTTTAAAAAATTAATGTTTTTAACCGTTTATTAACATTTTATTTGCAAATTGGTTTATTTAAGAACATCAATCAGTTCCCTTCATGGCAAGGCTTCTGCCACCGTCAATAACATAAGTCTGTCCGGTTATAAAGTCAGATTTATCCGAACACAGAAATTCCACAAGATTTGCCACATGCTCTGCGGTACACTTTTCGTGCAGAAAATTTGTATTGTAGGCTCTGTCCTCGCCCTTTTCTTCGGGACGCATAACCACACCCGGTGCCACGGAATTTACATTTATTTTATACTGCCCCAGTTCCTTGGCAAGAGCCTTGGTAAAAGACATTACCCCACCTTTTGAAGCTGCATAATCACAGCAGCAGGCAAGACCGTTTAAACCGACTGCCGAAGAGAAGTTGATAATTTTGCCCCCTCTGCCCTGTTTTATCATTATCCTTGCGGCAGCTCTTGAAGAAAATATTGCTCCATACAGATTTACTTTTATTACTTTGTCTATTACGTAATCCTCCTGTTCAACGAGAGGAACAAACTTCGCATCCTTTCCGGCAATACGCGCACTTCCTCCGGCAACGTGTACCATAATGTCAAGTCCGCCAAGTTCTGATGCCGCTTTGTTTATTGCATTGTCTATACTTTCCGCTTCGGTAACATCTGCCACATAGCCTATGGCGATGCCGCCCTGTTTCTTTACGATTTCCACGGTTTTTGTTACAGTTTCTTCGTTTATATCGCAAACTGCAATTTTTGCTCCTGCCTTCGCAAGAGTTACGGCAGTCTGTGAGCCTATGTAGCCTCCGCCGCCTGTTATAAATGCTGTTTTGTTTTTCATACTTAGTTTTCCCCCGTAATTTTGTATAGTGTTCTTTGAACCGCAAGCTCGTGGTCATATCCGTAGGGATTTTCCTTTTCCCCTACTGCAGACAAATATAAATCCTTAACCATTTCGTCATAACGCGATAGTCTCGGAACGTCATTTACCTCTACCTTTTCCTTCATATCCTCATAGGCGTTGGTTGCAATGTTCAAGGTGGATTTTGTCATTTCCACATCGAGTTCTACAGGCTTAATCTCAACAGTACCCTTGCTTCCCATTACCGCAAACCTTCTCATTCCCCATCCGTTTACCTCAACGGAAAGAGTTGTGATTTTTGCAAGTGCCTTTTCGTATTCAAGAACCGCAAAGCAGTTATCATCGGAGTAAACTCCTTCAAAGCCTGTTTGCTTTATAAAGGGAACCACTCTTTTCGGTTCGCCAAGGATACTTATAACAAGGTCAATAAGATGTGAACCAAATATATACATAGAGCCGCCCTTAAAATGCTTAAGCCACTCTCTGTATTCCGGTGAATGATACGTACTCATTTCCGCATCTATCTGATATATTTCGCCAAGCTCCCCGGAATCTATCATATCCATACACTTTTGAAGTGCGTAGTTGTAGCGGTACATATAACCCAATTGCACCGTAAGATTCTTTTTCCTTGCTTCTCCGATTAACTCCTCAAATTCCTTTAATGTACCGCTTGCCGGTTTATCTATATGCACATGCTTTCCGGCATCAATACATTCCTTTGCGATTTTGGTGAGGTTCCATACATCGGTTTCCACTATTATCACATCGGACTTTTCAATAATTTCTTCCTTTGACATCCGTGGCAAATCCTTGTAGCAATCAAGTTTGCCGCGTTTTTCCACCCAATCGGGGTTATCTTCCGCATAACCTATAACCTCAAACAATTCGGGAAATTTACGGATAGCAAGCATTTTTCCCTCACCGTGATTATGACCTATGCCAATCTGACCTACCTTTAATCTTTTCATCATCTATTCTTCCATAAAAAGCTTTTTTGCATTATCCACGGCAAGTCTTGCAGTAGCAAGGTCTATTTGCTCCGGGGTGGCACTTTCGTTGTAGCCGTCCACACAAAAAGCAATCTGTCCGCCCATAATGGGATTGATGATTCTTGTTGGAATACCAACTTTTCCGTTACAATGGTAGCTTACAGGGGTTTTTATCTCTCTTTTAAGAAGATGCATTGCTTTTAAACCCTCTTCCATTTCCTCTCTGTTTGTAGCAGGCGTTACTATTTTAATAATATCGGGACTGCGTTTTTCCAGAAACAGTGCAAGTTCAACCACGGTTTCTGACTTCATCACTATGCCCGGATGACAGGACAAAAGCACCTCTGCACCCTTTGAATGAACTCTCTCAATAAGTTCCATCTGCTTTGATATAATTGCGTTGTCGGTTACTACCTCTTTCGGATTGTTTTTTGTAAAAGAATATTTGTCCTCACCGCAAAACCTTTCCTTTGATTCAGAATGAAAGGTATACCCCTGCATATCAATTCCTTTAGCTCCGGCCTCCACAGAACGTAAAAGAAGCTCAATCCTTTCCGTTTCTGTATATCCTCTGTCCTGCCAGTCGCAAGTCTTGTTGTAGTTTAACGCAAGTATCGGCAGTGGTGAAGCCTCCGTTATTGCACGGATATTCTCGGCACTTGTATCCTCAAGACAAGAAAGATGCAAATCTATCATATCTGCACCTTTTAAGTAACAATTCTTTATTGCAGAAATTGCATTTGTGCGTGTTTTTTCACGAATTACTCCTGCCAGAGCAGGTGCAGGTATTTCTGAAAGTTTTTTCACAAATTATCCCTCCAAACCATTTTATATGTTAATAATAAAAAACATATTTAACTAAGTAAATATCAATTCTGATACTGAAAAAATTTGACTTTTAAACACATTTTGCTTATTATATATGGAAAGGGGTGATTTAAATGAATATGGATATTTTATCGAATTTGATTATAAAAGATATATGCTCCTCTGCAATAATGTACAACGAAGCAAATAAAGGAACTTTGAGAAAAAAACGCGAACAATGGGCAGTTATTTTAAAATACGAAGGTGAAACCCGATACACCTCCTGCGGAAAAACTTATATTTCCAACGCCCACAATGCTGTTGTGCTCCCCAAGGGAAGCACATATGAATGGTTGTGCCTTAAAGCAGGTCATTTTATAACAATAGAATTTCAATGCGATGTGACATGCGAGGGGATTTTTTCATTTCCTTTAAAAAACAGCGAAAAAGCCCTTGCGCTCTTTAAAGAAACAGAGTACAAAATTACTCTGGGGGATTCTGTCCGTAAAATTGAATGCATACGGGATATATATTCGATTATTCTTACTCTTATAAATTCCTCCGACAAAAAATACCACCCTTCGGACAAAAAGCAAAAGATTGTTCCGGTGCTTAATTATATTGCCAAAAACTATCACCAAAGTATAACCAACGAGGTACTTGCGGATATTACAGGGCTTTCAACGGTGTATTTCCGCAAGCTGTTTACCGAGGTTATGGAAGTGTCCCCCATTGTTTACGTCCATGAACTCAGAATAAGCAAAGCAAAAGAAATGCTCCGAAGCGACTACGGCACCATAACCGACATTGCCTACTCTTTGGGGTATCATAACATTTACGACTTTTCCAGGGATTTTAAAAAGCACACGGGAATGAGCCCGTCTATATTTGTAAAACGGGAATAAAAACAGCGGATGTAAAAACCAATTTTACATCCGCTTTTAAAGTGTATGAACTTTTAACCAATTACTTTGCGAAGCCCTGACTCAAATGCTTTATCGTCCTCCGGAGTACGTTTGGGAATATGACTCATTCTCTTTTTACCCTTTGAAGCGTTACGTTGCTTTTTACCCAAAAATCTTTCAAAAAGGAGCTTATCTATGTTGTCATCGGTAAATATAAGTCCGCTGTTGGATATGGCCTTTGCTCTTTTACCCAAAGCAAGTGCGGCAACCCCGTAGTCCTGAGTTACCACAATGTCATCGGCTTTAACACGGTTTATAAGGTACAAATCCACAGAATCCGCCCCTTGACTTACTGTTACTATTTCGCTGTAGTCGGAATAAAGTATATGGTTTACATCTATAACCATAGTTACACCAAGTCCCTTTTCCTTTGCTACCCTTTCTATAATTTCCTTTACGGGGCAGGCATCGGCATCTACATAAATGTGCATAGCATATCTCCTTGTTCTTTGATATACCCATTATATCACATTATTTTAAGATTGTCGATAAAAATACCTTCCTCATCTCGGAAGGTATTTTCAGACTATTTATGCTTTTGTTACTTTGAAGATTGCCCCGTCATTTTCTCTTAAGTGAAGGACACCGTTTTCGATGTTGCTGCCCCATACGGTTTCCACCTTGCAATCACCAACGAAGGTTATCTTTGCATCAGCAGGAATTTTGTTGTAATTGATGGCAAATATGTAGGCACTTCTTTCGTCTATGGGATGCTCGGTGAGCCTTACATAGGGGTGGTCGGAATCCGCTATACGACAAATCTCGGCACTCTTTGCAACGGCACGGTATATACTGTCGTAGCAGGGGCGGTTTTCCTTAAAGAAAGCACCCTTTTCGTATGCAAGAGAATTTTCCACGGGTAAAGTAAGGAAGTACACACATCCCTTGCCGTATTTGTGACGGAAGAACACACCTTCGCCGTTTTCGTCTGTTGCAAGAACCTCGGCATTACAGCTTTCGGGCTTTAAGAAATAGGTTGTTTTTATGGGAAGGTCACACTCTCCCAGCTTCATAACCTTTACATCGCTTATATCCTCGCGGTATTCAAAGGTCACGCCCGTAACCTCCGGCACACGGCGTAAAAGACCGGTATCTGCAGACATATAGAGAACTGCACCGGTTTCCACCTTACTCATCAGCTCATCAAAACGTTGTTTGGTTATAGCCTTGTTAAAGCGAATTGAGGGGAATATGTACATCGGTGCATCGGGAATGGGGTCTAAGGCATAGCTGAATTTAACATCCAGGTTTGCCTGCTTTGCAAGCATATATGTGGCGCGGAGAAGCTCCGGATCGGCACCGCCATCGTCACGGGGAACAAGAACTACCGCATCTGTTTTGTGAGGCGGAAGCTTCCCCGTCGGGAAGGATGCCAGGAGTCTGTGGAACTCCAAATTTTCCTTGACAATGGGTTTGGGGTTTAAATCCTTGTCAAAGAAGCCGTAGTCAGAACCGATATTATTCCAGCGGTAAGGTGCATATTCCAAATGCCCCTGATCGAAGGCACACCACCACATTGTGCCATAGCAATCGTGAGCAAGGGTTGTCATAAGACACGCACGATAGAAATCCGCTTCGGTTTTGGGGGAGCAGTTAAGGTAACCTATGGCACCAAACTCCTGTACAAATGTAGGAACTCCGCCTATGTCCTTGCCCAAAGAGCATCTTATGGGCAAATCCGTAATAGGCTTCATGGTGCAAAGGGGCTCCGCCTTGGTCTGGAATATATTGTAGGGGTGAGTGGTATGCACGTCGCAAAGCTCCCCTATTATCTTTAAATTAGCATAGCCGTTTTCAATATCCGAATTGTCAAGACCTGAAATAACAGGTCTTGAAGTATCACAAACCTTAATCGCATCGGATATGGTGGTACACCACACATAGGAGGCGTCGTAGGGCTTGCCCTGAAATCCGGGCATACAGTTGATTTCGTTACCCAAATCCCAGCCCACAATGGAGCTTTGATTTTTGAAACGGGTTACAAAGTACTTTACAAAACGCACCTGCCACTTGATTACCGTAGAGTCGGCAAGCAAATCCTTGCCGTCAAAGGCAGGGGGATTGTATATGCGATAGGACATCTGTCCCGTGATAAGTGCCACAATAAGCTTTAAATCATATTTATACGCAAGAGCACAGAAGGTTTCAAAGTCACGGCAAGCCTTTTCACTTACTCCTGCTCTGCCTGCAGGAGTATCGGGCAAGGGCTCCTCGCCGAAGGTGTATTCATACACACCGTTGTGGCTGTAAAGAGCGTGCAAGGGCTGAAATACTGACCACAGAGGAAATACCCTCAGGTGTGTAATGCCTGCCTCCTTAAGAAGCTGAAAATCTTTCTCCACGGAAGCCGGGTTAAAGTTATTCCACATATTTATGGCACTTTCCGAGCCCCAATAGTTAATTCCCGTAAAGAATTTGTCAAAGGATTTATATTTTTCCATAGTGCACCTCACAATTGACTTTTTTTAATAATTATAGTACAATTTAGCCGTAAATACTTGCACTTTTTTAAGCGTTACATTGCGGGAGGTTTTTATGGAAAAGCTTGATATTATACATGGCAACATTACGGTAGAATCCAAAACAGTATTCAGCTTCGGGATTCACACCCATTCATATTATGAGCTGACCCTTTATGAACCATTTCCGGGTGATGTGGCTGTAAACAACAAAAGCTATCCGATAAAGCAGTTAACGGCAATACTTGTGTGTCCTTCGGATTTTCACGAAATAAAAGTGCAGGAAAAAACCTCTGCCCGATACATAAAAATAGGATTTACCACAAATGTTTTAAAAGGCAGAATACCGGACTTTTCCGCCATAATGACAAATATTGAAAGTGAGGATTTTTTCGTACGGGTATTCAAAGAAATTCTTAAAAACCCCAAGGACAAGACTTATGCCGCACTGCTTGTAAATACCCTTGTACATATTGTATGCGAAAAGGGCGAAAGCCTCCGTCATACAAGCACATCCCGTGGCTATCAGCTTACGGCAGAAGCGGTAAAGCTTGTAAACGAAGACTTTGCCAAAAGCATCACATTGGAATATGTTGCAAAGGAGCTTTCTGTGGCACCGCAGCATCTCTCCGGAGCTTTTTCCAAAAATCTGGGAGTTACCTTTTCTCAGTATCTGTGCGACCTAAGGTTGGAATATGCCGCCAACCTTGTTGTGAACTCTCAGAAAAGTTTGACGGAAATATGCTTTGAATCGGGGTATAATAATTTTTCCCATTTTTCACGAAGCTTTAAAAAGAAATTTGGAAAAAGCCCCAGAGAGTACAGGAAAATAAAATAGATACAAAAGGAGCTTCCGTTTTCGAAAGCTCCTTATTTTCAATATTCTGTTCTTTCTATAACCGATTGTTGCTGTTCGGGGGTAAGCCTTGTAAAATACTCCGAATATCCGCCTATACGGATTACAAGATTTTGGTGGTTCTCAGGGTGAGCCACGGCATCTATGAGGTCGTCTCTGTTTACGCAGGTAACCTGCATCTGGAGACCGCCCTTTTCAAAATACCCTTTTACAAGGGGTTTAAGATAATCTATGGCTTTGGATGCTTCCAGCTTAATGTTAAGTATGGGAGTACCTGCCAATTTACTCTGACTTAAAGCGGCGGCACTATTTAAAAGGGCTGTGATACCGCCTTTATCGTTTCCGTGAATTGCGCCTATGGAATCGCACAATGGCGCACCTGCCTTTCTGCCGTCAGGAGTTGCCCCAACCTTTGCGCCTTCCTCTACATAGGTGGTAAACTGAATGGATGCAGGAAGGAACCTTCCGCCGAGCCAGGGTGTTTCGCCCTCAAATGCACGGCACAAATCCTCCGTAACACGGTGTGCCATCCGGTTTGCTTTGTCGGAATCTGTTCCGTGTCGGGGGATATCGGTACAATTTAAAAATGTTTCGACCTTATCCATACGCTCCAAAAGCTCTGTGCCGGACATTTTTTCTGTATCAAACACAAGATGCTCTATAACAAGCATGGAGTCCACCACATTTATCATTCCTGCAAGGTTTATGTCACTCCATGAGTAGCGAGCTCCGCCGTTTGTGAAATCCTTTTCTTTGTCAATACAATCGTCAATGAGTAATGTACGCATAGGATTGGGGCGAGTTTCGGCACGAAGCTTCTGCCCCTTGCTTACGCCATCCAAAACAGTTTTTATCTGTGTGTTACATTCGTTTATAAATACAGAGTAAAATTCCTCAAAGGATTTTGCTTTGGGAAGGTATTTACGCATAATCTGCTCAAATATGTAAGCCACATTGACACCTGCATCAAGTGAGCCCACGTTGCTTATACCCACAAGCATTGTTTCGGTACATCCTCCGCCGCAGAAGCGAAGAAGGTCCTCCTTGGGAATATGAGGGAAGTGTTCTTCAAGCGTAAGCTGATAGCCATCCTCGTTGTAAAGGGAAGGATTTCCGCCACCTGTTTTTATGGACTCTAAAGCCGCAGTCCACACTTCATCGGGCATATGGGGAGTTACCCTCAGTTCAAGGCTTGGTCTGCGCATTCCTTTTATTGCACAAAGGCATTGAATGGTAAGGGGATTGTAGTCGGGACCGAGAGCACCGGACCAGCCGTTGTTATCATCTATGTTTTTAAAAAGTGAACGCAGAACATCCGTTACATCTTCACCCTTATAAAAGTCTATGAGCTCTGCATCAAGACGGCCTATGTTGTCGCATCCGTCCAGATAGTAAATAAAGTTGCGGCACACAAGGGCTTCGTAAAGGGTTTCTGCAGGCCTGAACGGAACCTTTTTAAGTGCATGGCAAAGCTTTTTGTCGGCACCGATTTTTTCAAGATGCTCAACACAGCGGGAATGATATGCACGGATACCTTCTATTACATCGCAAAGTCCTTTGCGCATTGCTTCGTCGGACATTTTCTTTATACGCTCTTCGTAGGAATCCAAACCTTCCTTTTCGATACGCCCGAAATTGGGAAAGGAATGTGCCCACATACATCCGCCTACCTGATGCTCGGAAGGTACAAAATCCCAATATGACGGGAGCTCTTTCTTAAGGGCATCCGAAGCCACTTTATCTTTAGATTCCAGCTCATCCCATATAACATTAACGGTAAAAGCACAATGATGCGCCATACAAAGGTCAACGGGCATAACCCCACAAGGGTACAGCAGTCCGCCCTTGTATTCGGTAAGGCGTAAATTTTCGAGATACCGCCTTAAGCCCCTTGAATAACGCTCAAAATATGTTGCCTTGGGCTCTTCATAAAAACCTGCGGCATAATACTCTTTTATATTTTCAAATCTTTTTTGCATATTATCACCTCATAATGCACTATCTGCTTGAATTATACTACATGAGATGATATAATTATAGTAATAATATATCTGTTTTAGAGTAAAAACGTTTCATTTTGTTAAAAGACTAACTATTAAAAGTCAAGAGAAAAATTGAAA
>CAYXPV010000004.1:0-16974 GCA_964467285.1 uncultured Oscillospiraceae bacterium | reverse complement strand
ATGAGGGCAAGTATATACAATGCAATGCCCGTAGAAGGTGTAAAGGCGCTTGTGGACTTTATGAAGAAGTTTGAAGCAGACAACAAATAATTTAACGAAGGACTGATAACAATGTATGAAGTATTAACCTTAAATAAAATAGCAAAATGCGGTCTTGATATGCTGGACGAAAATATCTTTACCGTAACCGATGCCACAGACAATCCCGATGCCATAATCTTAAGAAGCTTTTCCATGCACGAAATGGAGCTTCCCCAAAGTCTTAAGGCTATTGCAAGAGCAGGCGCAGGGGTAAACAATATTCCCATAGACAAGTGCAGTGAGCTTGGTATTCCCGTGTTTAATACTCCCGGTGCCAATGCCAATGCTGTTGCGGAAATGACTCTTGCAGGACTTCTGCTTGCATCGAGAAAAATTACCGAATCTGCCCAGTGGGTAAAAACCTTAAAGGGTAACGGTGCCGAAGTTGAAAAAATGGTGGAAAAGGGCAAAAGTGCTTTTGCAGGCCCCGAACTTTATGGAAAAACCCTTGGTGTAGTTGGTCTTGGTGCCATAGGTGTTATGGTGGCAAACCTTGCAGATTCCCTTGGTATGAAGGTTATAGGATATGACCCCTATATTTCCGTAGATGCCGCATGGAAGCTTTCTCGTACAGTTAAGAAATCCGGCGACCTTAAGATGATGGTAGCAAAATGTGATTATATTACAATGCATCTTCCCCTTCTTGACTCCACAAGAGGAATGATAAACGAGGAACTTATAGAACAGATGGAGGACGGTGTAAGACTTCTTAACTTCTCCAGAGGCGCTCTTGTTGATAATGCTGCCCTTAAAAAAGCACTTCAGTCCGGAAAGGTAGCTTGCTATGTAACAGACTTCCCCTCCGAAGAAACACTTGATATGCCAAATACCGTAAATATTCCTCACCTTGGTGCATCTACACCCGAGTCGGAAGATAACTGTGCAATAATGGCGGCAAAGGAGCTTTCGGAATTTATGCTTTACGGAAACATTAAAAATTCCGTTAACTACCCCAACTGTGAAATGGCACCCGAAGGCAAGTACAGAGTTGCCGTTGCTCACAAGAATATTCCCAATATGCTTACAAAATTCTCCGGACTTTTCTCTGAAGCAAATATAAACATCATCAATATGATGAATAAGAGTAAAAAAGAATACGCCTACACAATTCTGGATGTTGATGAAATTCCCGATGCTGTCGAACATCAGTTGGAACAGGTTGAAGGCGTATGTAAAGTAAGGGTTATAGCCGTAAAAGGCTGAACCAATTAAAGCTGATAACAGAAATTATTTCTGTTATCACCTCAACGAGCCGTAAAAAAACTTATGTTTTTTACGGCTCATTTTTATGGCTTTCTTAAATTAATTAAGTATTTTTGAGGACTTACGCCAAGTTCTGTTTTGAATTCTCTGGAGAAATATGAAGTATCGTTAAAACCGGACATAAATGCGGCATCGGTAACAGAGTACTCTCCCGATGACAGAAGCTCCTTTGCGTAGGCTATTCGCTTGCTTCGTATATATACCGAAGGTGACATGCCGAAAGCATTGTTAAAAAGGCGCCTTAAGTAAGGTTCACTTATATTGCAAAGTTTGGCAAGGTGCATTATATCAATTGTGCCGGATGTGAAATTTTCGTCTATGTATTTTATGGCAGGTGCTATAACAGATATCAGTTTTGTGTGAGAACTGTAGTTTTTTTCTTTTTTCAGTTCTTTTATTATGATGTAGAGGCTACTCATACATTCTTCATAAAAACCGTTTGTTTTTTCACGCCAGTTTCGCTCGGTGTGTTTGAATAATTGAAAAAGTTTTTCTGTTGCACGGGGCTTAAAAAGTATGGGCTTTGTATATGAACTTCCCATACGTTGAAAATTTATGGCATATGTACCGCTGCCGGAATCTCCCGTTGCTGATTCTGCTATACTGTGGCAGGTGTAGTTTGAGCCCTTTGGCAGATAGATACATTCCCCATGATTTACTGTGATGACTTCTCCGGTGTCAAAAGTGTAGGTGACAGGGTTGTGAAAGGATATTGCAAAGCCGTGACTTCCTCGGTTTCTGTGCACGGGTGAACCGCTTCCCCGAGGGACAAATACAGCTATATCAATTTCTGTAATGATAATCTTTTCCGAAAACATAATCTGCGCCTCCCGGCAAAAGTATAACATTTAGTTTCGAATAAGTCAAATATTTCGAATTCTTAATGTGAGGGCAAATAAGCGATGGTATTATGTTGTCAAAAGGGGATGAAGCAATATGGTGTCTGATTTTGAAAGCAGAAAATCAGTATTGGCAAAGGAATACGAGGACATCAAATGGATTGAAAACTCGGGACTCGATGAGGACAAACTTAAAGAAAAAATTTTTAAAATTGAAAGTAAGTGCTATCCTTTGTGTATCACTAAAGCCAAAACTTTTGAAATGATTGTGTCAAAGGCAATGCTTGCTGTAGATAAAGATGATATTTTTCAAGAAAAGATATTCGGCAGAGGGCTTATGAATGAAAGAACCTATTCGAGAGAAGCTGCCGTTAAAGAAAAATATCTTAAGGAAGAAACTATTGAAATGTCACGGGCATATGACATTTACGGTGCCTACATAGGTCACAGCGACTATGGGCATACTTCGCCGGATTCACTCTTTCTTGTAAATGAGGGCATAGAAGGTCTCAGGTTAAGACTTGAAAAATATGCATCAAGATACAATCTCTCTCAAAAGCAAAAGGACTTCTATGAGGCTTGCCGTATTTCCTTAAATGCTCTTTCTATAGCCGCCTTAAGGCTTGCCGATGCAATAGAGCCATATAACATCAAAAACGCCCGGTGCCTCAGAAAAATTGCTAATGGAAAACCCGGTAACATATACGAGGCTATGCAGCTTATAATATTGTACTTTTTTATGCACGAATATATATGCGGAACAAGAGTGCGTACCTTGGGAAGGCTTGATGTTATGCTGTATCCTTTTTATAAAAACGACATAGAAACAGGTGTGTACAGTAAAGCGGAAGTAAAGGAACTTCTCAAGTTTTTTATATACAAATTCTATGTCGCAGAAGTGCCCTTCGGATTACCTTTGTGCATAGGTGGGTTAAGTCCCGGCGGAGAAGAAGTTACCAATGAATTTTCATATTTATTTGTAGAAACTATAAATGAACTTAATGTTCACAGCCCTAAGACTCATATAAGGGTATCGGACAAGACTCCCCGGGATTTTGTAAAGCTTGTGCTTTCTTGCATACGGGGTGGTAATTCAAGCTTTGTGCTTGTAAACGATGCCGTATCAACAGAAGCTCTAAAACGTGTGGGTATAGACGAAAAAGATGCTTTGGACTATGTACCCATAGGCTGTTATGAGCCTGCAGTATGGGGCAAGGAAATAGGCTGCACTGGAAATGGCGGTGTAAGCATACCAAAGGCGGTGGAACTTGCTCTTACAAAGGGAAGAGATTTTGTCACAGGTGACCTTGTCGGTTTTGAAACAGGGGTAGTCACTTCTTATGAGGATTTTATATCAGCAATTAAAAAGCAGCTGAAGTATATGACCGACAAAACAGTTGATTACATAAAAAAGATTGAAGGGTATTATTATCTCATAAATCCCGACCCGTTGCTTTCTGTACAGTATGAAGAAAGTCTGTGTCGTGGTGTGGATGTGTTTGAGGGCGGTGCTCTTTACAACAACACTTCCCTTTACTACTGGAGTATAGCAAGTGCCGTAGATATGGTATGTGCCGTAAAAAAGCTTGTGTTTGAAGATAACAAATACACTTTGGATGAGCTTTGCCGGATGCTTAAGTGCAATTGGGAGGGCTACGAAAAGGAAAGAGTAAAATTTCTTCGTTTGAAGGAAAAATACGGGAACAACAATCCTGTGGCAGATACTGTTGCAAAGGAGCTTGCAGATTACTCGGCATCTCTTGTAAACGGTATTCCCAACGGCAGAGGCGGAGTGTTCAAGGCATCGCTTTTTACCATAGACCGTTGTTTTGAACTGGGAAAGAAAATGTGGGCAACCCCCGACGGAAGAAAAGCCGGAGAACCTCTTTCAAAAAATCTTTGTGCGGTAACCGGTATGGACAAAAAGGGAATAACCTCACTTATTAATTCGGTCACAATCTTTGACCATGCCGCATATCCCAACGGCTCTGTGCTGGATATTGTGCTTCATCCTTCTGCGGTGTCCGGCGATGATGGACTTGAAGCCTTTTACGGTATTATTATGACATATTTCAAAAAAGGCGGATTTGCCATTCACGGCAATATATTTGATGCCGAAGTGCTTAAGAAAGCCCGGGCAAATCCCGAAAAGTATGCCAATCTGCAGGTAAGAGTATGCGGTTGGAATGCATATTTTGTAAATCTTTCTCCTGAGGAGCAAAGTGCGTTTATAGCTCAGGCGGAGGTTGGTGAGGGTGTATGATGATATCAGCAAAAGCCTTGTGTCACAGCGTTGACACAAGGCTTTTTCAATGCTATAATTTGATTGAAAATTATGGTATGGCGGAGGAGAAGAATATGCGAAAGATTTTGGTTGATACAGATATTGGCAGCGATATAGACGATTGTTTTGCCCTTGCATACCTTTTATCGCAAAAAGACATAGAAATAATGGGCATTACCACCACCGGCGGAAAATCACACTTAAGGGCACAGCTTGCCCACAGAGTATGCACTTGCTATGGAGCAGATATTGAAGTGCATCCCGGCAAAGCTTATCCCATGTCGGGTAATTGCCGTCAGCCAAAACTTACCAACGCTCAGACTATCGTGGCGGAAGAAAGCGACAAAAAGTTTGCCGAGGGCGAGGCTACAGCCGTAGACTTCCTTAAAGAAACCATAGAAGCAAATCCCGGGGAGATAACCCTTGTATGTATAGGACCACTTACAAATGTGGGTGAGCTTTTTGGCAAATACCCCCACATACCGACACTTTTAAAGGAAATGGTTATAATGGGTGGCAGATATACGGATGCTCCCGATTTCAAAGTGGAAAAATGGGGCGAAACCGAGTGGAATATTGTGTGTGATGCCGAGGCGGCATACACCGTGTTCGAAAATAATGTAAAGCTCTGTACGGTGGCAGGTGTAGAGGAAACCTGCAAGTTTTTCATTAAACCCCAAGGTATAAAGGAAGCATTTTTAAAAAATCCTCGCTTTAAAGCAGTGTCGGATTCGGTAAACACCGTTGCGGAATATGTGTGGTTTCACGATATTATTGCCATTTACGGTTGGCTGTACCCCGAAAAGGTAGAACTCAAAAGAGGCGATATAACCGTAACCTTTGACAATAAGGTACAATCGTCAAAAACTGTTTTTGAACCAAACCCCAAGGGACTTTATTCTCTTATAAGCGGCTACAATCCCAAGGATTTTTTTGAAAATTATATTGAAACAGTTGGTTTGGATATAAAACAATGATGTTTAAATATCGAAAATATTGATAATTTTTTTGCATACAAAAATAATGGGGCTGTAAAAACCATTTGGTTTTTACAGCCCTGATTGTTTGTATTGAAATATAAATATATCAGCCTTTAACTCTGTTGTATATTTCCATAAAGTGTTCTTCGCTTATTACACCCACGTCATCGGGAATGATGTATTTTCCACCAAAGTGGGTAAGTCCGCCCAGGACACCTTCATGGTCGGTACCGCCGGATTTGTAGAGGTTGTATTCGTCTGCAATACCGGGGAGAAGAGCTTTCTCTTCTTCGGTGAGCATAGAGTGGTTTGTTTCCACACCTTTAAGTCCAAGCTTTACAAGGTCGGGTATATACTTAAGCTGCTCGTGGGGGTGAGCAAGTATTGCAACACCGCCTGCATTATTTATGGCATTGATAGTTTCTTTTACAGTAGGTGTGCGGCGGTTTATAATAGGCTTAAGTTCTGCCTCTCTGTCTTCGCGCCATATGAAGTCTTTCAAAAACACCATATAATCTTCATCCTTTGCAAGACCTTTTTTAAGTAGGGTTACAAAAATCTGATTGTTACAAAGGTAGTCGTTGTGGGGGTGGAGTGCCACCACATCCTCCCAGGTTATGTCCTTATCCTTGAGCCATCCGTTTTCTTTTGACCTGTCAAAAAGAATTTTGCTTCTCCTTCTTTCTCTGGAGGAGGTCATTTCAAAAAGCTCGGTAATGGCAGAATTGTTTGTATCAAAATCAAGTCCTACAATGTGGAAGTGTGTATCGAAACCGTCGGCATCAAACTCCGTACCCGTCAGGCACAAAAGACCGTACTTTCTTGCGGCTCTGTGCATAAAATAGCTTCCCTTGCAGGTATCGTGGTCGGTAAGGGCTATTGCCTTATGCCCTTGTTTTACCGCAAGTGAGCAAAGCCGGTCGGGAGTATACTGTCCGTCGGAAAAGGTTGAGTGCATATGTAAATTTGCGAACATTATAAATCACCTCGAAATGTTTTTCTTAATTATACAATTTATCTACCGAAAAGTCAACATAAAATCCGCACAGGAAGTATATTTCCATTGACTGGATATTTTTGCAATGATATAATGGAATCAAATTAAACAAGGGAGAATTTAAAATGTTTCAGACTGAAATGAGAAACCCGAATACTACAAATATCGACAAGGCAACATCACTTGAAATTGCACAACTAATGAGTGCAGAAAACCGCAAGGTAAACGATGCCATAGACAACGCCTGCGAGAACATTGCCAAAGCAATAGATATGGCTGCAGATGCAATAGCAAACGGAGGCAGACTTATATACATAGGTGCAGGAACTTCCGGCAGACTTGGTGTGCTTGATGCATCAGAGTGCCCACCCACTTTCGGCGTAGATGCCAATACTGTTGTGGGGGTTATTGCAGGTGGCTATGATTGTCTGGTAAGTGCTTCCGAAGGTGCCGAGGACAATTGGGATGCGGCGATTGCCGACCTCAAGGCTATAAACCTTACAGGCAAAGATGTGGTAATAGGTATTTCCGCTTCCGGAAATGCCGACTATGTAATAAGTGCCCTTGAATATATCAAGAGCCTTGGTGGCGGTGCAGTTTCCCTTTGTTGTAATCCCGAGGGAAAGATAAATGCAGTTGCCCACGTTGCCATAGTTACCGAAACAGGCCCCGAGGTTATTACGGGATCCACAAGACTCAAGGCAGGTACAGCACACAAGCTTGTGCTTAATATGCTTTCCACCGGAGCTATGATAAAGACGGGAAAAGTGTACGAAAACTATATGATAAATGTCCGCCCCGTCAATAAAAAGCTTCGTGATCGCTGCATACGAATAGTAAGAGATATTACGGGTGCCACATATGAAGAATCCGAAACAGCTCTTGATAAAGCAGAAGGAAGCATAAGGGAGGCAATAGAATTGCTTAAATAATCGGAGGTTTTAAAAATGGCAAAGATAGAAAATTATAACGGTTATCCTGCCATTATGGTGGACGGCAAGCCTTATCCGCCCATGATGGCAACCATACGTACAAACAACCGTGACCACATGGTTATAGATGAAGAATACTACAAAAACTTAGGTAAAAGTGGAATTAAAATATACTTTTTAATCTGCGACACCGAGTGGCTTAAGCCCGAGGGCTTCAATATGTTTTGTGAGGAAGCGGAAAAGCTTTTAAATGCCGTACCCGATGCATATATTATGGTCAGAATCGGTATGCATCCCACCCCAAAGTGGTGCGAAGAAAATCTCGATGAAACCTTAACCTACAGCGATGGATTAAAGAAGCCTATGCATCTTTATACCGAGTCCTACGAGGCAGAGTACCCGGCAATGTATTCCCTTTGTTCCGACAAGTGGCGTCATGATGCAGGTGAGGCACTTCTTGCAATGATAGAAAAAATAAAGGCTTTGTCCTACGGTGACAGAGTCATAGGATATTTCTTCGCGGCAGGTGGTACCAGTGAGTGGTACTATATGACACCCACAGAGTACACCTCAAAGACTACAATCTGCGACAGCGGCGGATGGGAGCAGACGGGAGATTTCAGCTTTGACAATGTATATGCGGATTTAAGCCCGGCTTTTAGAAAAAGCTTTTCGCGGTATCTTAAGAATGTTTACGGAAATAACGATAATTTAAGAAAAGCTTGGAATGACCCCGAAGCGGATATAGAAAATCCGTCTATTCCCGATTGCACAGCCCGTTACTTTGTAAACGGTGTGGACTACGACATAGCTCACCCTGCAAAACTGTGGGCAAATTCAGGCATGCCCGAGCCGCCTACAAACGGCACAAACATCGGTCACTTTCTGGATATCAAAAAGCACAGAGATGTATTTGACTTCTACCGTGCATGGCATATAGGTGTTGCCGAGTCCGTTATTTATTTCGGCAATGTAGTAAAGACACGTGACCGGGAGCTCCTCACGGGTGCTTTCTACGGTTCAGCAGGTTCCAACAAGCCTTTTTCCATGGGACAGGTTGGCGGCGTTACAAATATACTGGATTCCGGCAAGATAGATTTTCTTGCTTCTCCCGGTGTGTACGAAAACCGTCAGCCCGGTGGCTTTGTGGGGCAAAGACAGGTGCCGGATTCCTATGCGCTACGTAACACAATATTTATAGTGGAAGAAGATGCAAGAACTCATTTCGAAAACCCATACTACGCAAAGTACATGGAGCTTTTCTCTATGGAAGATTCCATTACTGTTTTAAAAAGAGAGTTTGCAAGAAATATTTGTCAGAATCTTCAGGCTTGGTGGTTTGACCAGATTATAGGTGGCAGACGCTACAAGCACCCCGATATATATGAGCTTTTTGAAAAACAGCAAAGAATAGCTCACGAGGCGTACTCCAAGGACAGAACCAAAAATTCGGAGATTGCTTTTATATACGATGAGGAAAGCTACCACGTTGTAGCTGAGGAAACAACTCACCAAATGGTAGAGCTTTTCAGAAATTATGAAATGGATATTATCGGCGCGCCCTGTGACCGTTACTATCACAATGATATGGCAAATTCTGATATGCCCGACTATAAGCTCTATGTGTTTATGAATACATTTTTCTTAAGCGATAAAGAAAGAGAAGATATTAAAAAGAAACTTGCAAAAAACAATGCAACGGCTCTCTTTATGTACGGTTCGGGACTTATCAATCCCGATAAAGAGGATATTTTAAGCGGAGATAATGTTTCCGACCTTACGGGATTTTCCGTTACTGTTGAAGACGGAGTCTTTGCAGGTATGATGAAGTTTGACAAAACATCGGAGCATCCCATTGCCAAGGCAATGGATAAAGGTGAAATCTACGGTGATTTCAAACGAAAAATGTGGCTGAATGTGAGCAGTTATATGAATGATATCAAAAAGTCCAAGGTTCATCTTTATCCGGGAATTTTTGCCGAGGACGGCGAGTCTGTTGCCTACTTCCTCGATTCGCGTAAGTCTTCAATCAGCATTAAGGAAACAGACGGTTTCACTTCCATATACTGCGGAAGCAAGTTTTTAAGCGCTGATGTAATAAAGGAAATTGCACGTTTTTCAGGATGTCACATATACTCTGACACCGACGATGTGCTCTATGCTAACAATGACTATGTGGCAATTCACGCAGCAAAGTCCGGCACAAAAACTATTAGCCTTCCAAAGGAAGCCTCGGCATTTGAAGTGTACGAAGAAAAGTATTATTCCGATAAATCAGACTGCATAACTGTTGAAATGCTCAAGGGCGAAACTAAAATGTTTAGATTAGATTAAATTAAAGATGGTGTGTAAATTAATTCGACAATTAATTTACACACCATCTTATTTTAAAAGTTTATTTCTGCGGTATTTGTTTCTTCATTCCACACAACCGTAGCACCCATTGCTTCTGCTGCGGCTCTCAAAGGAATGTAGGTTCTTCCGCCCATTGCCATTGCAGACACATCGAGCTCGCGGAAATTTCCGTTTATGCTGTAGATGGAACTTCCTATGGCAAAAACTATTCTCTGCTCTGCAGACTGCAAAACAACCTCCGAAGAGGATTCCACCCACTCTACCCCATAGCCGAGTTTTTCGGCAACAGCTCTTATGGGTATAAGGGTTCTTTCGTCCATTGCCGCCGGGGGAGTGTCGGAAATAACCTTTTCGCCGTTTATAAGAATTTTAATTTCTCCCGGTTCGTAGGATAGACTTTGCAGAAAAGGCTCTGCATTGTATTTTTTGCTTGGATTCTCACTTAAAACGAAAGTATAAATTTTGCCGTTTTTTGCAGTTGCATATACGGTCAGAAAGTACTTTTCATAGGAAAATCCCTGGGAGTAAAGACTATGGTCGGCTCTATACACATAGTAAGTAGTGCCGTTTATTGTTTCTTCGGCATAATGCTTTTGGAGTATCACACAGGAAACGGGGAGATTGTTTGCTTCGCTTATTAATGTGGAGAGTTTTCCTTCGCTGTAGGTTGCATCAAATGCATCGAAAAACGCTTGTTTGGTATAGGCTCCTTCAAAATATGCTTTAGTTTTGTGTTCAACCACAACATCCAACTTTGTGTTTCCGTCTTTGGATGAAAAACTCAATACGCCGTCATAGTTTCCTGAAAGTTCAAGACCGTCGGGAATTTGATATTTTATTCCGTAGGCTTTATCCACAATGGTGTCCGCATAGACTCCGGAGCAAATAAATAAAGCAGAAATTATGACGAATAAGAAGATTATAATCTTTCTCATTTTGACACCTTACTATTCGGGTTTCTTTTCAAGCTTTAAGGGGAAGTCGCCCAGTTTGTTTACTTTAAAACCGTTTGCTTTGTATTCTTCGTAGTCGAAAGCTTCCAGTTCGTCTATGGCAAGCTTGTGGAATTCGTAGAAGTTCTTCCACCATTCGTAGCCTGTGCCAAGGTCAGCATTAAGATATGCATCCGCAATGTCACAACCCATGGCAGGAGCCACATAGAATGCACCCATTGCAAGTACATTTACGCCGTTGCCTGTAATTGCACGAAGAGCCGCAGGCACACTTTCAACAACACCTGCGTGAACGTGAGGGCATTTGCTTGCCGCAATGTGGATACCCATACCTGTACCGCAGAAGAGGAGTGCTCTTTCAAATTCACCTTCGGAAATCATGGCACCTGCTCTAAGCCCTACTCTGTGGAACATAAGGTCTGTATCGTTGGGATCGGAATCAGCCTTTACACCAACATCGGTTACTGTCCAGCCCTTTTCTTTAAGGTGAGCAACAACGGCTTCCTTTAAAGGATAGCCGGCAAAGTCTGCACCTACTAAAATCTGTTTGTCTTTTACCATTTTCATTTTCATTACCGTCCTTTTTATAAATTTTAAGTTATTTCTTTATTATAAATGCGTGGTTTGTTTTCGCAATCCAAGTTACTTCGTATTGAAGATTGTTTGCAACAAATCTTACAGGTACCATAAATCTGCCGTTTATAATTCTTGCGGGAGATTCAAGCTTAATGGGGAATTTACCAAAATATGCTTCGCCGGAGTTTTCTACAACAGTAAGGGAAACCTGCGGTGTTTTAATAGTTGCAGAACGCACCTCACCATTCCAGGTTACTTCAGCACCAAGGGTTTCTGCCAATGCCCGGAAGGGAATCATGGAAACACCGTTTTCTATGTAGGGAGCGACATCGGTTTCAAGGGTAGCACCTTCTACCACTATTTTGAACTCGCCATCGGATTCTATAATGGAAAAGCAGTCAAAAAATGTGCCTACCTCTCTGTGATGCATATAAAATGTATGTTCCCCTGCAGAGAAATAGTGGTTGGTTACAACTGTAGACCAGTAGAGTGATTCACCTTGAGATTTAGGATGAATGTCCTTCCATTCGTCATCATCAAATTTAAAAAAGAGAGAATCAGCACCTTCGCCGGGAAATGCCCCATGCATATACATGGTGTATTTGCCGTCTTTTGGTATGTTGAACTTAAATGACATATCTGGGGCTGTTATGGTTGTCGGGTCGGTAACCACACTACCTGCTGTAAAAAATACGCGGCTTCCAAAGGAGTTGTCATATGTAGTCGGTGCCATAGGAGCATTGTATATATCCTCGCACTTTATTAGCTTTTCTGTTTCAAATATTGTTTCTGCCGATGCACAAATGCCGAAAGCCACTATAAACGATAGTATGGCAATTGATATGAGCAATAATTTTCTCATTATATACACTTCTCCTTGTTTTCCGGATATAGACAGTATATCACATTATAGAAATTAACGCAATACATTTTGTGGAATGTTGTAAAGGGGATGGGGCGTAAGGTGTCAAAATATGTTGATTTTTACCAAGCCATGTGATATACTTTGCTTATAAGTAAAAGGCAAACCGACAGAAAGAGGAATGCAATAATGGTGTACATGGTTTTTTATTTGGAAAGCCCTGAAAGTACAGAGAGTATAAAGCATATAGTCGAAAAAGAAAGTTCGGATATGTTTTGTTCTTTTATGTTTTTCGAATATAAAATGGACCTTTTGGATTACATCAATATTTCCCGTCCTCAGAACTGTGCGGTTTTTTTTGAAACAAATTCTATAGACGATTCGTTGATAATATCAGAAAAGATTAACGAAATAAATCCACGGTACAGATTCAACCTTATATGTGGTGAAGAACCCGATACAGAAGAGCTGTTTTACAGGGGAGTGTCATATTTTATAAAAAAGCCTTTCGCAGAACGAAGTATACGTCGATGCGTGGGCTACGTGAGGAAGTTTTTTAACGATCAGGGCGGAAAGATTCTTAACCTGAAATCTAAGAAGGGTATGGATGTGGTTGTACTTTCTGAAATAGATTATGTGATGAGCGACAAGCGAAAGGTAATTTTTTCCACAGAAAACGGTGAAAAAAGTTTCTATTATAAGTTAGATGAAATTGAAAATATGCTTGGCGAAAGCTTTTTGCGGTGTCATCAGAGCTATGTGGTTAATATGAAGAAGATAAAGAAGTTTGTTGAAGATGGTCTCCTGCTTAATAATGGTGATTTTATCCCTGTAAGCAGAAAAAAGTATTTTTCTTCAAAAAAGAGTATCTTTCGTACATTTCCGGCACTCAAATAGAGTAAAATGGAACTTTTGGTTCTCTAAATGTAATTTCTGACACTTTAAATTGCAAAAAAAGTATGCTACCATAAGTACATAAGATAAATCGCAAAACGAAAGGATGATTTTTATGGCAATAGTTGGATGCCGCAACGGACATTATTATGACAATGCGGAATCAGACAGCTGTCCATATTGCACAGGAAGGATGATTATGGGTGAGTCAATCCCCCTTAACAGCAACGCAGTTCCGGTTACCGGGGTTACAATGTCTCCCACAGGTGCATTCGGCAGAGCCGAACCGATAAGAACTCAGCCTGTAAATGTACCCGGTGGTGCAACGATTCCACCTACAACATATCTTGGCAGAACTTCCGAAAACGTGTCTGTTAAAACCGAAGCACTGAGAAGCGAACCGGCAAATATATCCGGCGGTGCAGCGATTCCGCCAACAACATATCTTGGAAGAACACCGGAAAGCGTTCCCGAAAAAATCGAAGTACTGAGAAGTGAACCGGCAAACATACCCGGTGGTGCAGCGATTCCACCAACAACATATCTTGGAAACACTCCTGAACGCGGTTTCGGAAAAACGGAATTGTTAAGAGATAAACCCGTAAATGCACCGGGGGCTTCAACAATCCCACCCACAACATTTATCAGAAGCGAGGAACCCGAACATACAGATGTAAGTAAGATATCCGGTATAAAGCCTGTTAAAGGTTGGCTTGTTGTAACCAAAGGAGCCGCGGTGGGTATGGATTATCGGATATGCACAGGTCAGAACTTTATTGGTCGATTAAAAAGCAATGACATAGCTGTTGACTTTGACAACACCATATCAGCTGAAAGGGCATGCGTAATACTCTACGACGAAAGAACTAATGAGTTCGACATACTGCGTGGAGAAGGTGCAAACCTTGTTTACCTGAACGGCGAAAGACTTCTTGATCCAAAGCCGCTTAAAGATAATGATTTTATTGAAATAGGTCAGACACAGTTCGTTTTTCGTTCACTTTGTAACGAAAGCTTCAATTACTAATACGGGTGGCGATGAATGTGTTAAAAAAATTTTTAAAGTTATTTAAAAAAGAAAAGCAAGTGCCCGGAGTCAAAGTTCGGATTCCCGGTGGCACGGTTATCCTGGGAAATGCACAACATCAGGGTATGAGAGAATATCAGGAAGACAGCTTCGGATTCTCGGAAATAACGGAAGACGGCAGTTGCTCCAAGGGTATCCTTGCAGTACTTGCAGACGGCATGGGCGGACTTACAAACGGAAAGCAAGTCAGCGAAACGATAGTTTCGGAGCTGCTCAGCTGGTTCAATATAGGCAAAACAACATCCTGCACCGGAGAAGAACTCAAAGAAAAGGTAATAAGTGTAAATCGAAAAATTTGCGACGCTTATTGTACGGACGGAACGGTAACATCGGGTTCTACATTGGTTGCAGCGGCAATAAACAATGGTTTTCTTCATTGGTTTTGCGTAGGCGACAGCAGGTTGTACATTAAACGAGGCGGAAGGATTTATACAGTAAATGAGGATCACGACTATCTCAGTGAACTCCTTTGTAGGGTTATGGATGGAACACTTTCCGCAAGTGCAGCCTTCTCAGAACCGCAGAAAGACAGCCTGGTGTCTTGCATCGGCAAAAGCGAACTTACAGATTTTGATTACAGCGAAAAAGGATTTGAACTTTGTGACGGCGATTGCATTGCCCTTTGCTCAGACGGAGTGTACAATGCTTTGTCGGAAGAAGAGATGTGCGAGTGTATAACGGAAGATGCAATGCTTGCGTGCGGAAATATAAAAAACAGGATACTTTCAAAGAGAGTACCCAATCAAGACAACAATACAATAATAATAATATCTTACAGGAAAGAAGAAAGGTGATTAGTTATGAAATGTTTTAAAAAATTGATGGTTTTATTCATGGCGGTACTTTTAATGGTAACGAGTTTTACGGTGGTTTCTTATGCCAAAGGCGATATAGAAGCATATCAGAAAACTTCAGTATTTATTGGTGCAACCTACAAATTTGATTCCCCCAATTTCAATCATTCATTCACCAGTTCGGCATCCGGTACAGGCTTTGCCGTGGGTGTACCCGGTGATGAAGTACAGTATATAGCAACTTGTGCCCATGTTGTTGAGGAAGAGGAAGGTGTATATCTGGTTTATATAGATTCCTACGGCAGAGCTGTAGGATGTGAGAAGCAGCCTGATGGAACTGCATATCCAAAGAACGGAACAGTAAAAAGAAATGGTATTACATACACGGCATATGTTGATTATTTCCGCCCGGAAACTACAGAATTGTATGCTATATTCTCACAGTCCAGCAATGACTATACCAAGCTCACAGTAACCAGAATCAATTCCGATGTTGACCTTGCTTTGTGTAAACTTGCAAGTGACCCTACCGACAAATTAAATATTCTCCCTCTCCAGAGGAAAGATGATGTTGAAATTAATACTGATGTTCGTGCAATAGGATATGCCAGCACATCGATGGTGTTTAACGCTGAAAAGAGAATTGACAGCTCCGATTCAACCGTAAAAGACGGTATTGTAAGTAAAAAACAGAGAACAAATGGTATGTCAGGCTCTGAAACAACATTCGATACATTTGAAGTAACTGCAGACCTTACAACAGGTATGTCCGGCGGACCGGTTATTTCCGAAGAAACCGGCGCAATAATAGGTGTGACAGCATTCGGCAACACAGATGTAACGCAGGCAGCAAGTGCCAAGTATGCAATTTGTATTGACTATCTGATGGAAATGCTTGATGCGGAAGGTATTGAGTACGAAGTAGAAGGCGAAGGATTCCCCGTTTGGGCAATTATTCTTATTGTAGCAGTTGTTATGCTTTTGGCTGCCGGTGCGGTTATATTCATCATAATTCTGAAAAAGAAGAAGGCAACTGCCGGCTATGTTGATGCTTATTCCGCAGATGCTTATTCCGCAGATGCTTATTCCGCAGATGCTTATTCTGCCGATGCTTATTCTGCTGATGCTTATTCTGCCGCTGCAGCAATGAAATTTGGCGAAACAGTTGCTCCCGAAGGTCCCTTCCATCTTATAGGCCTTTCCGGATACTTTGCAGGAAAGAAATATAGTATGGCTGCCAATGCTGTTATAGGTCGTGACAGTACAAGATGTAATGTTGTATATCCTCCGGAACAGCCCGGTGTAAGCGGTTTGCATTGTATGATAAGAGTTGACGGCGGTATCGTAACTCTGACAGACTGTGGTTCTTCCTTTGGAACCTTCCTGGAAAACGGAACAAAACTTATACCTAACGAGCCTGTAATGTTGAGATCGGGTGACCGATTCTTTGTAGCAGACAGAGAAAATCTGTTTGAGGTTCGCAACTGACAGGAGTGTCTATAAATGAATATTTCGACTTATGCCTATACAAACGTAGGCGGTAGGAGCAATAATGAGGATTATTGCCTTTACAACAACAGTCTGTGGGTACTTGCAGATGGTCTTGGCGGACACGAATGCGGAGAAATCGCATCAAAGACAGCATCGGATAGTATAGATATTTTTGTAAGAGAAAACGGTATTTTGCTGGATGATGAATTTATGATGAGCGTAATAAGCGAGTCAAACCGTGCTGTTATAGATTCGCAGGAGGCAGACAACACACTGAAGAAAATGAGAACTACACTGGTATTTGCACTTACAGACGGCACTGTTTTAAGGTATGCAAATGTAGGCGACAGCAGGTTTTATTATTTCAAACAAGGCAAGGTATTTGCCCAGTCCGAAGATCACTCGGTTTCCTGGGCATCTGCCAAAATGGGTGATATTAGCTTCGAGGATATACGCAATGACTCGGATCGTAATAAACTGATAAAAGTTATTGGAAATGTTAAAGAACTCTCCGTGAAAATTCCACCGGTTGTCATTACTATGGAAAAAGGAGATGCATTTCTTCTTTGTTCAGACGGCTTTTGGG
>CAYXPV010000003.1:14051-17110 GCA_964467285.1 uncultured Oscillospiraceae bacterium | reverse complement strand
AAATCCCCAATACATATTTAAAAGAATTTTAAGTTTGTTTTGTACACTTTCCGTACAAAATTTCAGTAATAAGAACAAAATTTACTATATTTATGGTAATAATTAATAGTATAATAGATAATGTACTAATCCACTTTGTGGAAAAATATTAAGTATACTGATTTGTTGTGCAGGCAGCGGCACCGAGCGCTGCAGAGATTGTTCTTTTTATGTATCGGTGATTAATCCTATTTGTAGGGTGCGGTTCTGCGATGCAGAGGTGTGTGCTACGCGGGTATTGCAAGAGTCCCTTTTCCGGCTCTGCCCGGTCCCCCCTCGTTCCCAAAAGGGAGTCAGCCGCACTCTACGGTGTGTGTTTTAGTCAGCAGATACTTGCAAAGAGAGCAAAGTGTATGCAATTTGCATACTGTAATGGAGGAAAGACATAACCGTATTATTGTTTTTCCCTCATTGTACTTTATGTGCAGTACCGTAATACTGCATTTATTATCGGGAAAGGTTCTTATAATTTTTCCTTATAAAATAACCTTTTTACAGGAGGTAGAAAATGAAAAGCTACAACAAAGAAACCACAAAGCTCAAAAGGCGCATTGCATCCTTGTTCATTATTGTAGCTATGGTTCTTACATGTGTTGTTCCTGCCCTTGCATCGGACGACAATGTTGTATCCGTTTCCCCTATTACATTTGATGATGGTGACGGTAACGTTGTACAAAGTCTGGATGGCTTAAGCAAGGTTCGCGCACAGATTACAGTACGAACCAAAAGCTCTCAGAAGATGGTTTTTGTTCTTGCTCTTTATGGTAAAAACAACAAGCTTTTGAAGATTGACAGAGAGGCAAAGCGTGCTACAAGCTCAGGTACTACCTTTACGACAACAATCGAGTACAATATACCCGACAATGCCGAAGGCTACAAGCTTAACGCGTTCTTGGTAGACAACGCAAAGGATATGAACGCCATAGCAAGAGGAAGCTTGTTCCCCAGCGGCAATCCGGAACTTAGCAATCTGTATGTTACCATAGGTGACAACGCCCCTGTTGATTTGCTTGCGACAGGTACACCTAAGGACGGTGTTTACAAGATTGATATTCCTCTGAGTACGGTATATGCTCCGGCAGTTAAGGCAGTTGCTGTGGATAACGGTACAAAGGTTGAGGTTACACCTCCCACCTTCTTCCCCGGTTATTCCGACATCAAGCTTACCGCAACCGATGGTAGTACAAAGAGCTACAGAGTAGAGTATTCTGCCAAGAGTACCATAAACAGCCTTACAGGTTATGTGGGTACAAACTTCCATGCAGCAGATGACACCGACGAAGATTACGGAAGTGTATATTTTAACGATAGAGCCACACCTGTATACAGCGGTTCGGACTTTGCATACTACAACGATGTACGTAGTATATCCGACGATTGGGATTACTTAAAGGGAAGTATGTACTACAAAGCAGCTGTTGGCGACTATACCAATCCTTCCTACAAATCTGACAGAAGCACAACTGTTCGCGTATTTGGTACAAGTGCCATTACCGGCGACGGCTGGACAAGCGAAACCAATGACGACGGTCACATTACAGTGAGCCACACCACAGGTGCCGGAGTAGAAGGACATGCTGATTACAAAGAAGCACTTAAGATGAATGTGGTAAGCTCCAAGACATTCCCTGCAGGAACTGTTGCACTTACCGGAATCCCCAAGAGCTTCCTGGTGGTTGTGGAGCCTGCACAGTATGTGCCCGAATCACACAAGGCTTTTCTTACAGAATCTATTGAAGTAAACGGAGATTACATAGATACTTCTGACGGCCCCGGAACATATAGTGTTCCTGTAGATGCCGACATAGTATATGCTCCCGAGATTACGGAAGAAGACATTGCCTTTGCAGCTGAATACGAAGGCAGAACAGTAGAGATTACAAATCCCACATCCTTCCCCGGACAGTCTGTTATCAAGGTTATTGCCGGCGATAACTCTGCGGAATATGTAATTAACTACACATTAGACGGTCTTATTACAAACGCTTCCTCCAATATGGGAACCAACTTCCACGCTGCAGATGATGAAAATGCAGTGGAAAGCGGCGGACACCTTCGCGGAAGCAGATTCTTTATGGATAGAAACGATGCTACCATATGGGTAAGTAATAATTCTTCCCTTGGTGTAGCTTACTATAACGATATCCGTACCATAAGCAGCGAATACGACTTCTTAAACGGAGGTGCATACTTTATGTCTTCGGCTTCCGGCGGAGTAAACACCAAGTTTACCGTTGGAAGAGCAGCAGATGTATATGCCTTTACCATTTCCGAAGGAACGATATCCGGCACAGACGGATGGGATTTTGCTCAGAACTCCAACGGCTTTATAGGAATCAGCTCCACATCCGGTCAGGGTGTAGGCACAGCAGCTCCCGGAAAGCTTACTAAGCTCTATCACAAGAGTCTTTCCGCAGGAGACAGCGTAAATGTTACTCCCTCCAACAGAGAAGCTATTGTTGTTGTTAAGCTTAAGGGATATATCGAAAAGGGCTTAACCCTTACAGACCTTGCTGTTGACGGCGAAACTGTGGCAGGCTTCAGCGCCGACAGAACCGACTACAAGGTTGAGCTTCCTGCAGATACAATTATTTGCCCCGAGGTTACAGCTGAGGCAGACGATTCCGATACCCAGATCGAAATCACCAAGCCTACCACCTTCCCCGGAAAGGCGACAGTTAAGCTTACCTATGGTGACAAGACGAAAGAGTTTACCATTACATACACATCGGGAGACCTTATCTCCAATGCTTCCAGAGCAGTAGGAAAGAACTTCCACGCTGCAGAGGGCGATAGTGTGGGAAGTCAGCTCTTCTCCGACAGAGGATGTCCTGCAGAGGCAATCGGTGGCGGAGTTGCTTACTACAATGATATCCGTGCAATCTCTGACGACTGGAAGTACTTAACAGGCACAGACTACTTTATGTCTGCAGTTGCCGCAGGTTCAAGACCTGTAACCTTTACCTTAAACAGAGCCGCAACCGTAAGAGTATTCTCCGACGGTACAAATGCTGTACCCG
>CAYXPV010000003.1:0-13951 GCA_964467285.1 uncultured Oscillospiraceae bacterium | reverse complement strand
GTTGGGACAAAATTACTCTCTCCGATGGTTACTACATGGCGGCAAGTACAACCTCAGGTCAGTTCACCGAAGAAGGCAGCACCAAGTTCAACTCTATGTTCTACAAGCAGTTCAGTGCAGGAGACGAGGTAACAGTTTCTCCCTCTACTATGACTGCAGTAACAGTAATTGACTATATGGGTTATGTGGAACCCGGAGCAATGCTCACTGACCTTTCCGTAGATGGCGAAACGGTTGCAGGCTTTGATATGACAAAGAATGACTACACCGTGGAAATTGCCCCCGACGCAGTGGCAGCTCCCGAGGTTACCGCTACAGCTATGATAGACGGCAGTGATGTGGAAATTACCAACCCCACCACATTCCCCGGCAAAGCAACAATTAAAGTAACCTGTGGTGATGAAGAAAATGTATACACCATTACATACTCGGCAGGCGAACTTATCTCCAATGCTTCCAGAGCAGTAGGAAAGAACTTCCACGCTGCAGAAGACGATGGTGTAGGAAGTCAGCTCTTCTCCGACAGAACTTCTCCTACATATGTAGGCGGAAGTGCAGCAAACGGTATTGCTTACTACAACGATATCCGTGCAATTTCCGATGAATGGAATTACTTAACCGGTACAGACTACTTTATGTCTGCAGTTGGTGCAGGCTCAAGACCTGTAACCTTTACCTTAAACAGAGCCGCAGTTGTAAGAGTATTCTCCGACGGTACAAATGCTGTACCCGGTTGGGACAAAATTACTCTCTCCGATGGTTACTACATGGCGGCAAGTACAACCTCGGGTCAGTTTACCGAAGAAGGCAGCACCAAGTTCAACTCTATGTTCTACAAGCAGTTTAATGCCGGAGATGAGGTAACGGTTTCTCCCACCACCATGACTGCAGTAACAGTAATTGATTACGCAGACTATGGTGAAGAGATAGAAGAACCTGTTGAGATTGCAGCTCTTACCGATATCTCCATAGATGGTGTAAGCATTGCAGGCTTTGATATGGATACCACCGACTATGCTTACGAAATTGCTCCCGACACAGTTGTGGCTCCCGAAATTACAGCCACAGCCCTGGTTGAAGGAAGCGAAATCGAAATCATAAATCCCGGTGAAGGTGATAACCCCAATGTATTCCCCGGAAAGTCAATTGTCATTGTAAGAATCGGTGACGATGAAAGAGAATACACCATTGATTACACCTACACGGCACTTAGCGCAATCACAGATATGTCCTCCTCAAACGGCGGCAGCTTCTTTGCATCAAACTTCCACGAGCCCGGCGACTTTGGCGAAACCTACGGAAGCAAGCTTTTCTATGACAGATCTTCTCCGATGACATCAGGAAGCACTATCAATTATTACAACGATATCCGTGAAATCGCAGACGCCTTTGATTACCTCAAGGGCACAGACTATATAATGGCAAACAGAAATCAGGGTGCCAACATTACACACACCTTTACACTTTTAAGACCTGCTACAGTAAGAGTTTTCCACCTTACAGGCTATGCTTCCGGCAATGCAACACTTGCCGACTGGACAACGGAAACAAGCACAGAGGGCTTTGCAAAGCTGAGCCACACCTTAGGTGCAGGAGTTGAAGGCCATGCAAGCTATACGGATCCCATGCAGCTTGGCTCTATGACCTACAAGGAGTTTGAAGCAGGCGAAGAAGTGTCTGTTGCTTCTCCCGGTGATCAGGCTATAGTTGTAATAGACTATGCGGGTTACGAAATTAATTAATAAATAATACTACACGGTAAAAAACATCCATAGATAATTTTAAAAAATGGAGGCAGAAATGAAAACTATAAAGAAAATTCTTTCATTAGTAGTTATTATAAGTATGCTTGCTTCATTGTTAATCACCACATCCTATGCTTCATCAGAAGTAACATACACATTAGATATTATCAACTATACCGATGCAAACGGTGATGCATTGTTAACTCTTGACGGTGCTACCGCTATTAAGGTTAACAGCGCAGTTACAGCAAGCGCAAGCACAGATATAATGTTTGTGGCGGCTCTCTATAACGGAGATACCCTTGTAAAGACAAGCGGTAAAGCCACAGTTACAGCAGCTGCCGGCACAAAGGCAGATTTATCCGCAACAATTACACTTGATGCGGCTCTCCCCACACCTGCTACAGGCTACAAGGTTAAGACCTTTGTGTGGGAAGAATCCGAAAAAACACCGGTAATTCCCGCAAATGTGTTCCCCAACAGCGACGTAGCTCTTGCAAGTGTTACCGTTGACGGCACAGAAATAGAAGTTGCAGATACAATGACCTACAAAGTTGCCATAGACCAGATGGTAGCTCCCAAGGTTATTGCAAAGGCTAAAAACGCTTCCACAAAGGTAAGCGTTACCAATCCCGTAGACTTCCCCGGAAGTGCAACAATTACCCTTACCGCAAATGACGGTACAGAAAAAGATTATGTAATTAACTACACAGCACCTGTTGGCGTAACACAGTCTGCTCCTGCATCTAACAGAATCGGAAGAAACTTCCACGCTGCAGATGACCCGGATGCACTTGTAGTAAGCGACTCCTTTACTACACCCACATCCTTTGCATTTGGTAGCTGGTTCCTGGCAGACAGAGGTCAGTATTACAAAGAAACAAGCGCTGAAGTAAAAGGTAAGTTCATATACTTCAACGATATCCGTACAATAAGCGATACCTATGACTATCTCCACGGCACAGATTATATTATGTCTGCGGTAGCTAATGAAGCAGTTACATTTACATTGCAGAGAGATGCCGTAGTAAGAGTATTCAGCTCAGCCGGAACTCTTACAGACGAAACAGGCTGGTCAAAAGAATCTAAGATGGACTATATGACAGCCAGTGTATCCAGAGGTCAGGGTATGCCCGAAGGCTACAATTCACTCAGCCCTGCGTGCTCGGGTCAGTCATTAAATACAATGCACTACAAGACAGTAAGTGCAGGTGAATCCGTAACAATTGGTTGCAACACCTTTAACCGTATTATTGTAATTGACTATCTGGGTTACCTTGAAGAGCCCGAAACAGCACTCGCTTCCCTCTCTATTGGTGGAGATACAGTTAAGAGTGCAGAACTTCGCAACACAGTCTTTACATATGCCGTAGCCGGCGACGAGGATGCAGTTCCTTCCGTGGAAGCAACAGCTATCGATGAAAATGCCGAAGTGGAAATTATCTACCCCGGTATAGGTAACAACGGCAACATCTTCCCCGGTAAGACAATTGTTCGTGTAACTAACGGCTCCAAGTCCAAGGATTATATTGTTAAGTACACAACATCCGATGCGTTGCTTACCACATCCGATGTTAAGTACGGCACAAACTTCCACGCTGCAGATGATTATAATGCAAATATTATATCCGGTGCTCCCTACGGAAGTCAGCTGTTCCAGGATAGATCTACACCCAATGGTACAGCATATACCAATGATGTTCGTACAATTAACGAAGATTGGGATTACTTAAACGGCACAGATTACTTTATGAGCTCTGTAAACGGTTCAAGAGCAGTAAGCTTTGTTTTGAACAGAGATGCGGTTGTAAGAATGTTCTCCCAGGGTAGTGCTACAATAGACGGATGGACAAGAGAGTCCAATGCAGAGGGCTATCTGATAGCAACTACAACTACCGGTCAGATTTCAGCCGAAACAGGTACTGTATTCAGCTATATGCACTACAAGAGCTTCATGAAGGGTGAAACCGTAAGCTTTACACTCAACACTCAGAATGCTTTGGCTGTTGTAGACTATGCAGGCTACACCAAGACTGCAGTAAGTCTGGAAACCCTTGAAGTTGGCGGCGAAGCAAAGACAATCGGTGCAGAAAGCACATTTACACATCCTGTAGCTGTCGATGCTTTAACCTGCCCCACAGTTGTTGCAACTGCAGCAGACCCGGGTGCAACAGTAGAAGTTATCTATCCCGGTCAGCAGAACAACCCCAATGTATTCCCCGGTAAGACAGTAATCCGCGTAACCAAGGGTGATATGACCAAGGATTACGAGGTTCAGTACACAGTATCCGGCAATAAACTCACTGCTACTGCAGGCTACTATGGTACCGACTTCCATGCGGCAGATGATGAAAACGCAAGTGTAGTTTCCGGTTATGTAGTAGGTAGCCAGCTCTATTACAACAGAAGCACTCCCACAACAAATACAGCCGGTCTTGCATACTACAATGATATCCGTACAATCTCCGATGAGTGGGATTACTTAAACGGCACAGACTACTTTATGTCTAATGTAGGTGGAAATGTAACTTCCGGTTTTGAATTAAACAGAGATGCAGTGGTAAGAGTATTCTCCCAGGGCTCTGCGGCAGTAACTGCCGAAGGCTGGACAAGAGAATATAAAGCTGACGGATATATGACAGCAAGTACAACCTCCGGCGAAGGAAGCACTAAGCCTGCATCTACATTCAGCTATATGTACTATAAGTCCTTTAAGGCAGGCGATACCGTAAGCGTAACAACCGTTCCTCAGGAATCAATTCTTGTTGTAGATTATGCAAATTACCTTGAAACCTTTGTTGCACTTGAATCTCTCACAGTTGGCGGCGAAGCTAAGGAAATAGGTCTTAACACATCCTGGACACATCCCGTAGCAGCAGATGCTACCGTATGTCCTGCAGTTGAAGTGACAACAATGGATCCCAATGCTACTGTGGATGTTATCTATCCTTTCGAAGAAGGCAATGTAAATGTATTCCCCGGTAAGACAATAATCAGAGTTACCAACGGTTCCGATTCGGCAGAATATGAGGTTCAGTACACCTGTGATGATTTTGTTGGATATACCAATGCATCCTCCACAGGCGGCAGAACAGATTACACATACTTTGGTACAAACTTCCACGAACCCGGTGACTTTGGCTTAACCTACGGAAGCCAGCTTTACTATGACAGAATCGGTACTCCTCAGGGTAACATCAGCTACTACAATGATGTCCGTGAATTTGCCGATGAAATCGACCACCTCAAGGGTACCGATTACATCATGTCAAACAGAAACCAGGGTGCAAGTGTTACTCATAACTTTACACTCACAAGACCTGCTATAGTAAGAGTTCTCAGTTCGGACAGCGAAAACTTCTCCGCACTCTCCGACTACGAAGTAGCAACCAATGCAAACGGCTTTGCAAAGATAAGCTACACCTTAGGTTCCGGTGTTGAAGGTCACGAAAGCTACTGTCCGTTACTGTCCCTTACCAAAATGTGCTACAAGTCATTTGATGCCGGTGCACAGGTAGCGGTTACGATTCCTAACTCAACAGCAATAGCAGCAATTGAATACACAGGCTACACAGCAGCAGAATAATTAATAATATGTCCTACGGGTGCAAAGCTCTCCTTTGCACCCGGGGGAAAACAAAAATTAAGTAACAATGAAGTTGAACCCCGTATGTTCAAAATAAAAATACAATGGAGGGGACTATGAAATCTAAATTCAAAAAAATTCTTTCCTTTATAGTAGCCCTTAGTCTCATATCATCTACTGCGGCATTTGCGGCAGGCTTTGACAAGTTTACATATGACTATGAGAATAAGATAATTACCGTAGAGGGAAGCGGATTTGAAAAAAATGAAACCATAACTATCCAGATTCTTTACAAGGATAAAACCATAAGTTCTGTGGATGGTTACTATACCCCCGAAAAAATGCAGTCCGATTTTCTTTTGTTTATGCAGGTTGCGGCAGAGGACATAAATCCCGACGAAGCCGTGGAAACCTATGGTTACAGAATACCTGTGGATATGACCGCAGACGGTGTGGAATTGCCTTCCGGCGACTACACTATCCGTGTAAAAGGTGACGGCGACCTTACAGAAGGCACCATTTCCTTCTCTTCCATAACCTCTGTAGACGAAATGGCAAAGAGCATAATTGCCGCTTGCGAAACAAATGATGTTGCTTCTGCAAAAGCTTCGCTGGGTGCAATACTCAAAATTAAATCCGGCAAGTTTGATTCGGAGAGCGATGCAGTTAAAACACTCAACATAAATTATCCCGCATTTTTCGAGGTTAATGCCGATAAAACTCTGGCTATCATCTACAAAGCAGTAAAAACTGCAGAGGTAGACGGTGTAAGCCTTATTGGTATGAAGAACGAAACATCTGCCGCAAAGGTTATTAAAAAGATAAATGCAGTTACAGACTGCATTACCGATGCCGCAAAGATTCAGGCGCTTTACGAAAGCGGCAATTCCATGGTTATAGATACCAAGGAAAACGGTGAATATATCTTCGGCATAGATAAGCTCAGTGACGGTAAGCTTCTCAATATGTTTAACGATACCGACACCGTAAAGGAATCCGTAAAAGCTAAGTTTACAAAGACTTACTTTAAGGACAAGGGCTACAAGACCTCCTATGATGAGCTCCCCACAATGGAATCCGTTGGGGAAGTCTTTAAGGAAGGTGTACTCCTTTCCGTGCTTGAAAGCATAGATTCCTGGACAGATGTAAGAAACTACATAGAACAGCTTGGCGAAGATGCTTTGATAGATATGGATGATTACGAGGACTTAAAGTCTACACAGAAGAGTAAACTCTATACCTACGGTCTTAGCCAATCAAATGTATCTACAGCGGAGAAATTCGCTGAGAAGATTAACGAAAAGATGGAAGAGCTCCTTGACGGTGACAGCGGTTCCTCCGGTGGTTCCGGCGGAGGCGGTGGAGGTGGCTCCTTTGGCGGTGCCGGTGTAATAAGCGGTAACGACGTCACCACTCCCATTGGCTCTATAGATCCTTCTCAGACAGGTACCACACCTGTAAAGGGTTACACTGACCTTGCAGGATTTGAATGGGCAGAGGAAGGCATCCTTGCTCTTTCGGAAGATTCTGTTGTAAGCGGTGTAGGTGACGGAAGATTCGAACCCGGAAGAAACGTAACTCGTGAAGAAATGATAAAGATGCTTATCTGTGCTTTTGACATAGATGCTAAGGCATCGGATGAAGCTCCCTTTGCAGATGTTAATGTAAATGCCTGGTACGCACCCTACGTTGCTACAGCCAAAGCGGCAGGCTATACTATGGGTCTTGGTGACGGAAACTTTGGCGTAGGCAATTCCATAACACGTCAGGATGCCGCAGTTATGGCATATCGCATAGCTTTGGATATGGGCATTCTTTTCGATACTTCCGACAAGGAAGACTTTGCAGACAATGCAGATATTTCTCCTTATGCTTTGGAAGCAGTATACGCACTTAAGTGTCAGGGAGTTATCTCAGGTAAAGCCGGTGGCAATTTTGACCCCAAGGGTACCTGTACAAGAGCAGAAGCTGCCAGAATTATATATGCGCTTATTAAGTAATGAAAGGATAGGTGAATAATTTGAAAAATTTAAAACCCTTTATCAAATTGCTTTGTAGCGTTATATGTCTTGTAAT
The DNA here is from genome assembly GCA_964467285.1 of uncultured Oscillospiraceae bacterium. Classification (GTDB taxonomy): domain Bacteria; phylum Bacillota; class Clostridia; order UMGS1810; family UMGS1810; genus RGIG8748. The sequence continues at coordinate 6,544 of CAYXPV010000003.1, read as the reverse complement.
TCTGGTAAATTCCTTTGCTTTGGTTGTAATGGCAGAGGAAGCTTCCGAGCCGAAAGCTTACGGTGAAAGTGCCGTGGGGCTTCTCAAGGCTTTGGAAATAATCGGCTACAATGAAGAAAATATCAGCGAAAAGATTACAAGAGGCGAGTTCTTTAAGATGGTTTGCCTTGCAACCGGCTACGAAGGTACCAAGAGCGAGGAATTGCTCTTCTACGACCTTCCTTTAGACCACCAGTACGAGCCTTACATAAAAACTCTTGCAAAGATTGGCATAATAGGCGGAACCACCGAAGGTAAGGTGCTTCCCGACGGAGAAATTACTTTCAGTGAGGCTTCCGCAGTGCTTGTTAAGGCACTGGGCTACAGCGTTGCGGCAGAAGCAAAGGGCGGTTATCCCACAGGCTACCTTGCTGTAGCAAATCAGCTTGATTTATTTGATTCTGTGGAAGAACCCTTAAACGGTACCCTTACCAAGGGTTCGGCTGCCGTTATTGTAAAGGATGCTTTAAGTGCAGACCTTATGTATGAGGGTATCCTTAACAACCGCGGCGAATATGAGGTTAAGAAGGGCGAAAACCTTTTAAATACCGTGCACCACCTTGTACACATTAATGCTGTTGTAGAAGGTGTGGATATTTCCAGAATCGTGGGCGAAAACGATATTAACCCCTTCTATTTCCTTGTGGGTGATACCGAAGTCTATGCTTACGACGAAGGTCCCCTTATGTACGACTACCTCGGTTACGATGTGGATGTTTACTATGAAGAAGGCAGACATCGCAACGAGCTTGTGTACATAGAAAAGACCGTTAACAATAATGTTGTTACAATTGATGTGGAGGATGTTAAGAGCATCTCCTCCGGAAGCCTTAAGGCACTTTCCGAAGACGGCAAAAAGGTTAAGAGTTATTCTCTTACCACCGGTATTCCCGTACTTTACAACGGCGTTTCCACGGACAAGCCTTTTACCGAGGCACTTATAGCAAACGGCAAAAAAGGCAAAATACGTCTTTTGGATAACGACAGCAACAAGAAATACGATGTTGCCATAGTTGAAGTGTACGACAACTATGTTGTAACACAGGTAGATAAAGACAATGGTATAGTTTACGGCAGCTTCGGCAAAAAAGCAACTGCCATAGACACCGACACCGACGAACCCTATGTACTTGTATTTGATGATACCGGAAAAGAAGTTAAAGTTTCTGCAATTAAGCCTAATGACGTAATTGCAGTTTACGATTCCTTTGCCGAAAGACAGCAGTACATAGTGGTAGAAATCACAAGAAATGTAGTTGAAGGCGTACTGGAAGAAACCAGAGACGACAGCAAGTACATTACCGTAGGTGGTACGGAATACGAAACCAACATCGACTCCAACATCCGCACAACAGATGCAAAATACCGTGAAAGCTTTGACCTTGGCTCCAATGTGATACTTTATCTTGATAAGGCAGGCAAGGTAGCTGCAGTAAAGAAGGGCGCAGGTATGGCTCTTAATTACGGATTTGCAATTGATATTGCCAAGGACGAAAGCGGTTTTGACGATACAATTGAAATCAAGCTTTTTGGGGCAGACGATACTTTCTATATTTATCCTCTGGCAAAGGCTGTAAGAGTGGACGGCAAATTGTATAAAGACAGCGGTATAGACTATGCTGTAAACAGAGTACATATTGCTTCCACCAAGGAATATGGTGATGGCGTAGCTTCCGATTGCTACGCAACAACAATCCGTTACGGTCTTAATTCCAATGGTGAAATCAATGTTATTGATACAATCCTCAAAGAAGATACCGAAGAGGTTACAAAGAGAGAGGATCTCGTGGGAACTAACGATGCGCTCTTTATGATTACCAGTGCTCAGGGCTCTCACAAGCATTTCCGTTCCACAAACCTTACTTTAGGTTCACAGATTGGCTACAACGCACAGACTGTATCCATTCTCCATCCCGATCCCGTATCCGGCGACCTTACCGACGAGGAAAGATATCTTGCAGCAGCTGTCAGCACTACTCTGACACACGACCAGGTATATGATGTCAATGCATTCTATTCCAACAACAAGTCCATAGCGGCAGATATATTCACCCTTACATACAATGACAATCTCTATTCTACAATGAATCCTCTTTCCAAATTTGTAATTGTAGATACTGTAGGTGAGGCTCTCGATTCCGAGGGAGAATCCGTAACCTCTGTAAGATGCATAGGTACAGAAGGCGAAGCCAGAATTCTTGTAGACGAAGACTTCAAGATGTCCAACGGCGATACTGCCTCCACATTAAATAAGGGTGACATTATCCGTTACAGACTGGATATCAAGGGCGAAGTTGCTACAATTCAGCTTCACTTCAAGGCTTCCGTTGAGGATGGCGAGCTTTCCTGGACAGCACTTACCGCATCCGGCGTATCCACTACTGCACACCGTGCAGAGGCTTCTATGAGAAAAGCTTTTGTATATGACAAGCTCGACGGCGGATACCTCCTGTATGTTACAGACAACAGCAGGGAGAAGTTCCTCGAAGATGTAAACGCTTCCACCGTGGATTCCACCAAGTGTGAGCTTATGTCCTTTGCTGCAGCAAATGCAGGTGTTATGACCTTAAAGGTTGATGATATGGGTAAGTGGGATATAAACCTTTCCACCTATAACGACCTTAAGGCATATACCGACACAGGCGAGGATTGCAGTGAAATTATGATTCATCAGTGGTACGGTACCCCCGTTACCATACTTATAGTTGAGTAAGGAGGAGATAGGTATGAAGATAAGAAAAATAATGTCATTAACACTTACATTACTTATGCTCTGCTCAATTGTTTTTGCTTCCTTTACAACTGCTCATGCAGTTGCCATAAAGAAGCGTATTAAGGTTTCATCCAACAGAACCGCAGATGATGTGGTTTATATGGACTTTACCGAGTACGGTCCCGGGGATATGCCTGCAGGCTTTACCGGTAACACCGACAAGCTTTCAATTGTTGAAGAAGAGGTTAAGCCCGGCGTTACAAAGCCTTGTCTTATGATGACTGATGATTACCCCGGTGGCAGTACAGGCTTTGGCATAAACTATGGTCTCAGCGAAGTCAAAGGCATTGTCAAGGTTGAGATGAGATATAAGTTTGTGGCTGACCCCAACAGTGAAAAGCCCTACAATGCTCACATATTTGCAACACATAGTTCATTAAGTGCAAGCCAGATAGGAAGAGGTGTATATGTATCCTTAAACGGTGCATACAACAGCAACCCCAACACAGGAGATGCTGCAGTTCTTTCTTCTTCCATAACTGACGGCACCTGGACTACACTTACATATATTATTGATTTTGACGAGCAGAAAATGGATGTTGTGTTAAACAACGAAACCAAGAACGAGTTAAGATATGTTGCAGGAAGCTCTTTCTTTGATGCCGGCGAGCACAAGGGACTTGTGCGTTTGTCCTGGCAGTCTGCACAGTATATGGGTAGCTGGGTATATGACTATATCAAGGTTACCAAAAATGCAGAAAGACTTGACATAGAGCTTCTTGATGCCGGTATCGAGAAGGGTTGTCCCGTGGAAACTATTACCATCCCCGGAACAGCTCCCGTTAAGGACAGAATCAATGTAAATGTTGACGGAATATATAAGTATACCACTCAGGATCCCTACATTTCGGGCAATGAGGTTATGGTTACTGCAAAGAACCTTGCAACCTTCCTTGGTGCAGGTTACTACAGAGCAGACGGTGGCTACAAGCTTGTAAAGGCTGACAAGAGCTTTGAAGTAAGCGGTGCAGGTGTAGCTGCCAAGATTAACGGCGCAAGTGCTACCTTATCTGTCGCGGCAGAAGCAAACGGAACACAGCTCTTTGTACCCGCAAGCTCCGTTGCAGAGTGCTTTGGCTATGAATATTCCTACGACGAAGCAACAAAGACAGTTTATATTAAAACTATAAAGGCAGAAGGAGGTGCAGAGTAATGAGTAAAACAAAGAAAATAGTTTCTGCATTACTCGTTATGATAATGACAATTGCAACAATGGCTCCTTGTGCTATGGCGGCAGATGAGGACTTGTCAAAGTACTACCTTTCATACACCGCAAAAGGTCTAGGTATGCCCTATCAGCCTGCGGATAAGTATGTATCCGATCAGAATCCCCCCAGCTTCAGATGGCCCTTCTGCAAAACCGCAACATCCTATGACATTATAGTTTGCAATGACCCCGAGCTTACAGATGTTGCATATAAGGCTGAAAAGGTACCCTATAACTATCACAACTTTGATGTTACCTTTGAAACAGGTAAGTTCTACTACTGGGCTATGAGACCTATCATCAATGGCAAGCCCCAGGCGTGGTCAACTGCAAGGAGATTCAAAATTTCCCCAGATGCACACGAATTTGTCCTTCCCGATATGAAGGAAATTATGTCCAGACTTCCCGAAGGTCACCCCAGATTCCCTGCAACAAAGGAAACTCTTGAAGAATTCAGAAGCTACAAGGACACCAATGAAAATTCCAGAAAAGCATATGAACTCAACATAAAGCTGGCAGATGAATACGTGGCAGAAAATACCATTGTGCCCGAACCCAAGCTTCCTACATCCGGTAACTATGTTGAATACTGGAATGCGTTCGGTGTAATAAGAGATCAGATATGGGCTCAGCTTGACAAAGGCAAAAAGACTGCCTGGGCATATATGATGACCGGTGACAGAAAGTATGCCGACTATGCAATCAAGGTTTGTGTTGAGCTCTCCAAGTGGGATATAAACGGTGCTACATCCTATACTAATCAGGACCAGATTCACCGTTCCTTGGCATACGAAATTGCCGATATCTACGATAAGGTTCATGATGCCCTGACTCCCTCCGAGAAACAGACTATTTTAAAGATGATTAAGGACAGAACCGAGGTTATGATTTATCTCCTCGATTCTATCCCCGAAACTCCCTATGATTCCCACGGCTGGACAGCCTACGGCTACATCGGTATAATTGCTCTTGCAACCTACGGTGACATACCCGAGGCTGAAGAATGGCTTGAAAGAATCATCAGAACCTACACCTCTGTTATTATGCCCTGGTCCTACCAGGACGGCGGTTGGTCACAGGGACCCGGTTACTGGGGATGGAGTACCGGCTTTGCAAAGGAATTTATGAATCCCCTTGCTCTCTCCGGAATATTCAATCTTTATGAAACCGCATGGCAGCAGAACGAATATCTCTGGATGCTCTATGTTGCATCCTATCAGGGCTGCGGCTTCTTCGGTGACGGCAGCGGTAACGGCTTCGGTTCCGGCAGACCCGACTACACATCAATGATTACACACTTTACCAAAAATCCTGTTGCAAAGTGGATGTATCAGAGAAACGGCGACCCCGATCTTTCTACAGAAGATGCTTACTGGCAGTATATGAATGACGATGTGGAAGCGGTATCCGGTGAAAACTATCCTACTGCACACGAGTTTACAGATATCGGCTGGACCACAATGGCAAACAGCGTAAACAGCCCCAACAGAATACACATGACATTTAAGTCCAGTCCCTACGGTTCCTACAACCATTCCCACGCTGACCAGAATGCGTTTGCAATCTATGGCTACGGCAAGGCTCTTGCAATAAATTCCGGTAACTACGACAGCTATCACTCCCCTCACGATAGCGGATTTACCAGAAAAACACATGCCCACAATTCTGTATCCGTGGCAACAAGCCAGGGACAGGTGGACGATGATATCCTTGCAAACGGTCACCTTACAAACTTCATTAACCATGCAGATTTCGACCTTTCCTCCGGTGATGCCACAGCAGCATATAAAGGCAGACTTGGCAAGTTCGAAAGACACATTGTATATCTGCGTCCCGAGGTTTATGTGGTTATAGACGACCTTAAGGCGGCTGAAGGCAGAGAAAGCAAATTCGAGTGGTGGCTCAATGCATTAGATGATATGGAGGTATATGAAGGTGCAAACGGTGCCAGAATTACCGAGGACTCCGTACTTCTTGATGCAAGAGTTCAGTATCCCGAAAAGATTACTACATATTACAATGACATCTATGCCGGCTCCGATATGAAGGTTATCCTTCCCGAAGGCAGTGCGGCAAACAATAAGCCTCAGAGAAGAGTATGGTTCGAAACAGAAAAGGTTTCCGAAACCAAGATGATTGTAACTCTCGACATCCACAAGGAAGACACTCCGGCAAAGTATGTAGATACCGAAGCTAACGAGGATTACATCAAGATGACCTTCCCCGACGGTACTGTAATACTTGTTAATCAGAAGGATTCCGGCAATATGGTAACAGTGGGCGATATATCCTTCGACGGTGTTGCTGTTGTTTACAATGATGAGTCTATTATGCTTGTGTCCGGTACCACACTTAGTGCCGGCGGCATAGAGCTCATAAAGGCAGAGAAGAAGATGTCTGCGGCAATCGGCAGAAATGAGTTCTGTCTCTCTACCTACGAGGACAACAGAGTTTCCATCCATACAAACAACGACTATGTTCAGGGTGTTGGTACAGTTACCAACTACTGGGGCAGCGAAGTGTCC
>CAYXPV010000002.1:0-18016 GCA_964467285.1 uncultured Oscillospiraceae bacterium | reverse complement strand
CCTCGTTGTTTAAGATGTTATCTGTTGTCATTTAAAGCACGCCCTTCCAAAATTTTGTTTGAATATAACTATATAATATTTATATTCACAGGGTGAACAATTTATACCAACTTATTAATTGTGAATGATTTGTGAAAGTTTTTGCCAATTTCTTGATATAAAATTTTTAAAAGAGTATAATAACAGTGTATGTTTGTATATGGAATTTGACGGAGGTGTTTTTTTGAAACGTTATTTTAAGTACATAAAGCCTCATCTTTTGTTTTTTATAATAGGACCCATCATGATGCTCACCGAGGTGGCAGGGGATGTTATTATGCCCAAGCTTATGAGTCTTATTATAAACGAAGGTGTTAAAGAATTAAAAAGTATGGAATATATCATTACCATTGGCATTTCCATGGTAGTTCTTGCGGTGGTTATGATGATAGGAGGCGTTGTAGGCAACTACTTTGCCGCCAAAGGTGCCATAAGCTTTGCAGCAGACCTGAGAGCAGACGTATTTAAGAAGGTACAAACTTTTTCCTTCAACAATATTGATACTTTCAGCACCGGCTCTCTTGTAACCCGACTTACCAATGACGTAACTCAGGTACAGAATGTTTTAAGAATGGCTATGGTTATGATGCTCCGTTCACCGGGTATGCTTATAGGTGCATTTATCATGGCAATAGGTATCAATGCACGTCTTGCGGCAATCATAGGCATTGTAACTCCCATTCTTGCCTTAGGTATATATATTATTATGAGCAAGGCGCTCCCGAGATTCAATATAATGCAGAAAAAGATAGATGCCGTAAATACCGGTGTTCAGGAAAACCTTACCAATATCCGCGTGGTAAAGTCTTTTGTAAGAAGTGAACACGAAAAGGCGAAATTTGCTACGGCAAACGATGAATTAAGGGACAACAGCATCCGTGCAATGAAGCTTATGATATGCACTATGCCCCTTATGACTCTTATGATGAATATCACTACCCTTGCAGTAGTGTGGTTCGGCGGCGGTTTTGTAATTGAGGGCGGTATGCAGATAGGCGACCTTATGGCGTTTATAACCTACATTACCCAGATACTTATGTCCCTTATGATGCTCTCCATGATTATACTTCAGGGTTCAAGAGCCCTTGCCTCTGCAAGGAGAATCTCCGAAGTTCTTGACACAGAAGTGGATATTACCGACGGCGAAAATACCAATGATGATGTCGTTGTGGAAAAAGGCTCTGTTGAGTTTAAAAACGTGTATTTCAGTTATCAGGGACGTAAGGAAAATTGCGTGCTGGAGGATATCAACTTTAAGGTGAACCCCGGTGAAACCGTGGGAATCCTGGGTGCTACCGGTTCGGGTAAAACCAGCCTTGTACAGCTTATTCCCAGACTCTACGACACCACCACCGGTGAGGTTTTGGTAGACGGTATCAATGTCAGGGATTACTCTATAAAAAATCTTCGTGAGTCCGTAGGTATGGTACTGCAGAAAAATGTCCTCTTCTCGGGTACTATTATGGAAAATCTCCTTTGGGGTAACTCCGAGGCCTCAGAGGAAGAGATTATAGCTTGCTCCGAGCAGGCACAGGCTCACGGCTTTATTACTGCAAATCCCGAAGGCTACGAAAGGGAACTCGGTCAGGGCGGAACCAATGTGTCCGGCGGACAGAAGCAAAGACTCTGTATTGCCAGAGCCCTTCTTAAAAAACCACGCATACTTATTCTTGACGACAGCACAAGTGCTCTTGATACTGCAACCGAAGCCAGAATAAGGGATTGCTTTAACAGCGACCTTAAAGATACAACCAAAATAATAATCGCCCAGAGAATTACCTCTGTAATGGATGCCGACAAAATTATAGTAATTGATGACGGCAGGGTAGTGGATATGGGAAATCACGGTTATCTTATGGAAAACTGTGAAGAATACCGCGATATTTATTATTCTCAGCGTGAAAAGGAGGAAGCATAATGGAAAACAATACCAAAAAGCTTGAACGCCTTTCCAAACGCTACAGCGCCTCTGCCAAAATGCAACAGGCACCAAAAGGTCCCGGCGGTCCCGGACCTCGCGGCAGAATGCAGGGCAAGGGCGGTAAGCCTAAAAACATATGGCCTTCCATAAAGAGAATTTTGTCCTATCTTGCGGAGGATAAAGTTAAACTTATTATTGCTTTTGTATGCGTTATATTAAGCAGTATTTCCTCTCTTGCGGCGTCATATATGCTTCGCCCCATAATCAATGAATTTATTGAAATAGTCGGAGGAAATGCCGATTATGTAGGTTTTGCCATGGCTCTGGGACTTATGGCGCTTGTATACCTTGTGGGTGTTGTAGGCAACTATACCCAGGCAAGGCTTATGATAGGCATATCCCAAAATGCCATTCATAAAATCCGTGGTGACCTCTTTAATAAAATGCAAAAACTCTCCGTCAGATTTTTTGACAAAAATTCCTACGGTGAGCTTATGAGCCGATATACCAACGATGTGGATACCATAGGTGAAATGCTTAACAATACCATCATTCATCTGTTTCAGGGTGTCATTACCATAGTAGGTACTCTGGTGCTTATGATTTACACAAATATATGGCTTTCTCTTGTTACTCTTATTATGATTCCCCTATTTGTCAAGGTGGCAGGTGCCATATCAAAGCGCAGCCGTAAGTATTTCTCGGCACAGCAGGCAGCTCTTGGTGCATTAAACGGCTATGTTGAGGAAATAGTTACGGGACAGAAGGTTGTAAAGGTATTTAACCACGAGGGCGAAGCTGTGGAGGATTTCTGTCTCCTTAATGATGACCTTAAGAAGAAGCAGATAAGAGCCCAGTTTGCAGGCGGTGTTATGGGACCCCTTATGGGTAACTTAAGCCAAATAAACTATGCGGTTACAGCTGCGGTGGGCGGTGCTCTTTGCCTTGTAAACAAGTTTGACGTAGGCGGTGTTACCGTGTTTGTCAACTTCTCCAGACAGTTCAGCCGTCCCATAAACGAAATGTCTATGCAGATAACCAATATTTTTTCTGCGCTTGCAGGTGCAGAAAGAGTTTTTGCAATAATGGATGAAGAGCCCGAAGCAGACCTTGAAGGTAAGATTCCATTCAGCGAGCAGAACGGTACCGTTACTATGGAAAATGTAACCTTCGGATATGTACCGGAACATACTGTACTCAAAGATATTAATCTTTACGCCAAGAAAGGTCAGAAGATAGCTTTCGTTGGTTCTACGGGAGCTGGCAAGACCACGGTTACCAACCTTATAAACCGTTTTTACGATATAGATTCGGGAAGCATATGTGTGGACGGCGTGGATATTCGTGATTTCAATAAAGAGAGCCTTCGCGAAAATGTGGCTATGGTTCTTCAGGACACCCATCTGTTTACGGGAACAGTAATGGAAAATATCCGTTACGGCAGACTTGATGCCACCGACGATGAGGTAATAGAAGCGGCAAAGACTGCAAGTGCTCACTCCTTTATTATGCGTCTTCCCGAGGGCTACAATACCATGCTTACCGGTGACGGGGCAAACTTAAGCCAAGGACAAAGACAGCTTCTCAATATTGCCAGAGCAGCAGTATCCAAGGCACCCATACTTGTACTTGACGAAGCCACCAGCTCTGTAGATACAAGGACGGAAAAACATATTGAACACGGACTTCAAAGACTTATGAAGGACAGAACAACCTTTATAATAGCCCACAGACTTTCTACAATCAGAAATGCAGATGCCATTATGGTGCTTGAAGACGGTGTTATAATAGAACGCGGAACTCACGATGATTTGCTTCTGCAAAAGGGCAGATACTATGAGCTTTATACGGGACTTAAGGAATTGGATTAAAAGGGGATACATTTATGGACTTAAAAGATATAATAAAGCAAGGTAAGATTTATTCTACGGTTACAAATAACAATTCAAAAGCAGATTATGTTGAAGATGCTCCTGAAAACGCCTTTGATTTGGTTGTAAAGGATTTGCAGGAAAGTGGATACGTTAAGAAGGAAGCAAGCTATATGGGCACAGCTCACAGATATGAAGCTTTCTTAAAGGATGGCGAGGGTGTGTTTGTAAATTATTTCAAAAACACTTCCTCACTTACGGTGGTATACGAAAAGGACTGTCCGTATTTTGACTTTGCCGACACTTTGGGTCCCATTGTTGTAAAGCCACAGATAACCCAGGTTCACCTTGAGGACTTTGGTATGTCCTATGCGATACGCCTTTCCGACGGCAGATATATAATTATAGACGGCGGAAGAGAGTTTGAACCCGATGCAAAAAGTCTTTACGATACCATTAAAACGGGTTCACCCTTTGAGATTCCGGTAATTGCGGCATGGATTTTCACCCATCCCCATTCCGACCATTTCCATTGCTTTATAAAGTTTTACGATATGTACGGCGACAAGGTCAATATAGAGAAGTTTCTGTACTACTTCCCCGAGCGTGATGATACGGAGCATTATCCATTCCTTACAAAAAAGGACTCCCGTTTTGAGGATAGCTCACCCTATACCAACATTGCTCTTATGGAAGAAAGGGTTAAAAAAACCGGAGCAAAGATTTATATGCCCCGCACAGGTCAGAAATATGTAATAGGGGATGCGGCAATAAAAATTCTTTGCTGTATGGATGATACCATCCACAAGAATAATGACATAAACCGCATATCACCCTTAATACGTATGGAGCTTGCAGGTCAGGTAATTCTATTCGGCACCGATGCTTCCTTTGAAAGTGCAGATATCGCCGCAAGGTACAAAGATTACCTTAAGGCAGATATACTGCAGATTCCTCACCACGGATTTCAATGCGGCTCTGCGGAAGGTGAGATAGATGCGTACAATTACATAAAGCCCGAGGTGTGCTTTTTGCCTGTATCGGAATACAATGCATACACGGTATTCTGCGCCCACAAAGAGGGTGCAAGGCATCTTATGGAGTATATGGATACTGCCGAACTTATATGCGGTGATATTACAAGGACAATAACTCTTCCGTACAAGGCGGCACACTGTGGCAGAAACGAACTTAAAAGAAAGCTTCACGACGGGCTTTCCGCTTCCGGTGCAAAAGCCTGGGTATTTATGGGGCTTAATACGGGTATAAAAGAGGATTTGGAATTTACCTTCCTCAATATGACTCATGCACCGTCAAAAGTGTGGATTGAGTTCTACTTCGAGGACAATTCCCGTAATCTGAGATACATTACCCTTAATCTTTCGGCAAACACCATGAAAAAGGTTAATATCTTGGGTGATGAGGTTGATGACGATACCATGTATTTTAACTGGATGTCAATAAAGGGAAGAGGTATTCCCGAAAATGCCGACTTTTCCGTACGCTTTTTAAGTGATTTGCCTATTGTGGTAAAGCACGCAAAACACAAAGAAACATATTGCTCAAATAATTGACAGGAACAAAAGGGAATGTAAATTAATTCTTGAATTAAATTTACATTCCCTTTTTGATTCTTATTTATAATGCCTATTCAGCATATTTCTCATTACCGTTACTGCATATGCCGCAGTTTCTTCCTCAATGCCGTCTCCAAAGCATCCAAGTACCACTTCCATATTGAATACTCCGTTGTAACCAACTTCGTCCAGAGCATTTAATACGTCCTCCCAGTCGATGCATCCTGTCATAGGCACCTTGTGCTGGTCGGTCAGGGTATCGTTATCGTGGAGGTGAAGCACACCTATGGAGCTTCCAAGCATTCGTATTACATCGCCCGGGGTGGGGTTATCAAAACGCATTGCCTTATTGGAGTGACCTGTGTCTACGCAGGTTATAAAGTAATCCTTGAAATCCTCTGCAGCGCTGATTCTGTTGTAGGATTTTATAAATTCGTCTATGTTTCCAAAGAAGTCACAGCAACCAAATCTTGCGGCATCACCAAAGGTTTCGGTGGCAATCTTAACTCCGTAGTTTTTGGCGTGACGAAGAATTCTTGTAAACATATCGTAGTTTAAATCCCTGTAGAGCTTAGGGTCAGCATCAGGTCCCAAAAAAATTGTGGTTACGCCGTGCATTACGCATATGGGGCAACCCAAAGTTTTAGTTACAAGGCAGTCTATGCGTGCGTTTTCTATGTAGGCATCGTCCTCGTCTTTTATGTTTTTAAAGCCTTCTATTCTGCCGTGAGTCTGGCATATTTCAATACCAAGTTCGTCGGCATACTCTTTAAGGGAAGAGAAATATTTTATTATTTCCTCGTCACCTTTAGAATAGATGCTGTCCGGGTTGCGGTAGTCATAGTCCTCACCGCATATATTTAAGTCCACAGCATCTGCTCCGGCTTTTTTTGCAATTTCCAAAGCCTTTCTGTCGCCGTAAAGGTGTTGAAGGGTAAATACGGATAATCCTATCTTCTTATTCATAGCGTTAACCTCCCAAAACTATTGATTGTACTCTTTGATTTTTCTGTCAATTCTTCTCTTGGCTTCCTTGTCGGCTATTGCGGCTCTCTTGTCGTAGAGCTTTTTACCCTTGGCAAGAGCAAGCTCCACCTTTACCTTTGAGCCTTTAAGGTACACCTTTGTAGGTATAAGGGAGTAGCCGTCCTCCTTGACCTTCCCCAAAAGACGGAGTATTTCCGACTTGTGCATAAGGAGTTTTCTTTCTCTTAAGGGGTCTTTGTTAAATATATTGCCCTTTTCGTAGGGGCTTATGTGCATACCCGTTACCCATACTTCGCCGGCAGATACCGATGCAAAGCTGTCTTTTAAGTTCACCTGACCCTGACGGACGGATTTAACCTCGGTTCCTGCCAGAGATATTCCGCATTCGTAGGTTTCTTCTATAAAGTAGTCGTGATATGCTTTTTTGTTTTGAGATATCAGTTTAATGCTGTCTTTTTCTGCCATAAATTAAGTCAGTCCTTTAAAATAAAATCAATCTGTCTTGTTTCGGGGCTTGCATTGGCTACGGTTACATTTACCCTGTCGCCTATACGGTAGGTTTTGCCCGTGTGCTCACCCGTAAGTGAAAAATCTTTGTCCGAGAATATATAGTAGTCATCTCTTAAGTCTGTCATACGTACAAGACCTTCAATGCCGTTTTCAAGCTCTGCAAAGAATCCGAAGTTTGTTACCGATGATATAATTCCCTCGAAGTCCTCTCCGATGTGATTTTGCATATATTCTGCTTTTTTCATATCGTCGGCTTCTCTCTCGGCTTCCATGGCGGCAATTTCCGCTTCGCTGGATTTTAACGAAGCTTCAGATACGAACTTACCAAAGTATCGCATTCGTCTTTCGTCCATGCCGTACTTCACAAATTCCTTTATAATGCGGTGTATGGCAAGGTCGGGATATCTGCGGATAGGGGAGGTAAAGTGGCAGTAGTACTTAAAGCTTAAGCCGAAATGCCCCAGACACTCGGGAGAGTACTTTGCCTTCATAAGGGAACGGAGCATTACCTTGCTTATAAGGAGTTCCTCGCGGGTACCTTTGATATTCTTTAAGATTTTGGCAAATTCACCGGGATGAGGCTCGTGTGCATCGGAAAGTCTGTAGCCCATATTTTTTGCAAAATCATTGAATGCGGTAATCTTTTCCCGGGAGGGCTTTTCGTGAACTCTGTATACAAAGGGTATATCCGCCCAGAAAAATTCCTCTGCCACGGTTTTGTTGGCAACGAGCATAAATTCTTCAATTATTTTGTTGGATATTCCCGATTCGTATTTGTACACATCTACGGCTTTTCCGTTTTCGTCGGTTTTAATCTTAACCTCCGGAAAGTCAAAGTCTATGCTTCCCTGAGACTGTCTTTTCTTTCTGAGTATTTCGGAAAGCTCCTTCATATCCCGAAGCATGGGGTATATGCGGCTGTACTTTTCCTTAAGAGCTTTGTCGCCTTCAAGCATTGCGGTAACATCATCGTAGGTCATACGTTCCTTAGAGCATATTATGCCTTCGGTTATGGAATGTTCGCATACTTCTCCATTTTCGTTTATTTTCATTATCACCGAAAGGGTGAGTCTGTCCTCTTTGGGGTTTAAGCTGCATATGCCGTTGGAAAGCTTCTTGGGGAGCATGGGAACCACGCTTCCGGGGAAGTATACGCTTGTACCTCTTTTTAGTGCTTCTCTGTCTAACGGGGAGTTCTCTGTCACGTAGTGAGTTACATCGGCAATGTGTACTCCAAGGGTGTAGGTGTCGCCCTCTTTGGTTACACATACGGCATCGTCAAAGTCACGGCTGTCAATGCCGTCTATGGTTATTATGTTGTCACCACGGAAGTCTGTTCTTGATGCAATATCTGCGTTTGATATGGTTTCATTTATTATATCCGTCTGCTTAAGTACCTTTTGGGGGAAAGTTTCGCTTAAACCGTGGGCGCGCATTACGGAAAGTATGTCTACTCCCTTTTGGTGGGGGAAGCCCAGAATTTCTACAACTTCGCCTTCGGGTTTCCTGCCTTTTTCGGGCCATTTGGTGATTTTTGCCACAACCTTGTGACCGTCACGGGCGTTTAAGGTTTTGGTTTTCTTTATGAATATATCATAGCCGAATTTTTCGTCATCGGGTATTACAAAGCCGAAGTTACGGCTGTTTTGAAAAGTACCTACAATTTCATCTGACCCACGCTCGATTACGCGCACCACTCTGCCTTCGGGACGTGAGTCCTTGCTTCCTTTGTGGGTAAGGGATATCATTACCCTGTCGCCGTTTAAGGCATCGGCAAGGTCATTGGGGGGAATAAATACGTCACCGTCCTCTTTAATAAGAAAGCCGAATCCACGGGGATTTACCGAAAGCTTACCCGTAATAAAGCCCAGTTTTTCCGGTGAACCGTACTTCTTTTTCGCGGTTTTAATTATCTGTCCGCTGCTTACCAAAGAGTCAAGTATTTCCATAAGTTCTTCTCTGTCGTCAAAGGGAATATCCAGCATAAGCATCATTTCCTCAACATTGACGGGAGGGAATTTTTCGTCTTTTAAAAATTCAAGTATTGTTTCTTTGCGATTCATATATTATCCTCATCTTTATTATATACTTGTATAGTATAACATATTTTTCGTGCAAGATACAACTACTTTGTTAAAATATTTCAAAAACCTATTGCAAAATTGTTAACTTCGGTTTACAATAGAGTATATATACATATACACATGTTGTGTACAAAAATCTATAGTATACTGATTTGTTCCGTGGAAGCTTCGGTCAAAGTTTCATTCGCACAGCCTTACCGTAAAGGGTTTGTGTATTCAAAATTATTTTTGGAGAGTGAATTACAATGAGAAATATTAAAAAGGTTTCTCTTGCACTTCTTCTGGTAGTACTCATGCTTGTGCAGACCGTATCTGTATTTGCAGCCGTATCTCCCATAGTTTATGAAGAAGATGCAGAAGCCGGCACCGTAACCTCCTACGTATATGCAAGAGGTCTTTCAAACGGTGCAAGACTTTACACCGCAGTGTATAATGCCGACGGTTCTATGGCAACAGCAAAGCAGAGTGCCGTAGCAGACAAAGCCGGTTACCTTAAGACTACAGTTGCCAAGGCTGAAGGACAGACAGTTAGGTCCTTCCTTTGGGACAAGTCCTATTCTCCCTTCTCTGTAGAAGGTGAGTATGACAAGGCTGTAACTGCAGCAGATGTTACAATTACCGTTAACGGCATAAACCTTCAGGAATTCCTTCCCGAAGATACAGAAATTGCCTTTGGCGGAAGCTATGACATTGATGTTAAAGAAGCAGAACTTTCTGCTACTCCCGTAGTAAGAGCAAGCTCTGCCGATCCCATGGTAGAGTACAATGTTGCCTACAGCGATGATGCAAGCTCTGCTACAGTTACTTTCACCAAGGGCGCAAGAGTATTAAGCGACGATACAAAGTTAGTTACCAACACAGCAGGTGCCACCTTTACTGCAGAACGCTACACCAAGGATGTAATAGGAACCGTTACCGTTAACTTCAATAAGACCTACTTACACGATGACGACCTTGTTTCCGGCTCACCCTGCGGTGGTATCGTAAATGCCAACACCTGCTCTTACCATTATGAAAAGGACTATACTTTAGCTGATGGCGAAGCTACAAAGAATATAAGCCTTTTCTTTGCTTCTGTTCCCAACCAGAGTACAGTTATCATCATAGAACCCAAGGACAAGACAGCCGACAAGGATGCCCTTGTGGCAGATGCCAACGGCACAGCTGTTACCTGGTCTGATGATACCGGCGTAGTTAAGACATTTGACTACGTAAACTATGTTCCCGTGGAATACGGCAAGATAAATCAGAGTGTTATTGCAACAAACGGAACTCATACAGCATGGGCATGCCGTGAACTTCTCTTTGGTGACAATGCAAGACAGAACGCTTCCAGATACCTTACAGACCGTGACTGCTCCGCTGCAGGTTATCAGATTTACGGCATAGACAATGCCAAGACAAGTGACCTTCAGGGCTGTAACTACATAGTTTTTGCATCCGGTGCAAAGACAAATGTAACTACAGACTTCTATGTAGGTGAGGATGTAACAGTTCATGTTTATGCTAATGAAGAACTTACCATAAGCGATGCAGAAGGCGCATGGGATACATCCTGCAAGACTGCAAGCATTCTCAACAAGAGATACTTAAACTCCATAGATACCATCTCCATTGCATGGCTTATTAAGGAAGGCGTTATAAGAGAAGACGAAGTTACCTATATGACAAACAACAACGCCTGGTATGACACAAACGGTGACGGCAAGCGTCAGTACGGCGATGCTACCACCAACGAAGGTCTTTCCTATTTGTACGGAAGTGACCGTGTGCCCGAAGGCTACATTACCGGTACAGCAATGAGTGCGTATACAATTAAGCGCTATGATGCCATTGACTACCTTGTTGCGGCATCCGGCAGTGCTTCCGGTTGGGGCTTTGATAACTCTTCCAGCAAAAAGGATATTCCCAACTCCGTACTTCCGTACTACTACAGTGAAACTTACAAATATCAGGACTACCTTGATTTGTGGGATGAATGGGATTATGAGGCAGAAAGAGCAGACCTTGTTACCAACTTTAACCACAAGTCCACCATATCTGTTACAGATATGCCCATGACAGTTATAAGCGGTGACAATAAGGGTGCTACAGCAAACTACACAGGCGATGTTGCTGTTGCTGAAGGTGTTAAGTTCAAGATTATGGACTTCTTTGGCGATACCATTACTCCCGACAGGACCGGGCTTGGTCTTAAGGAAGATGGTGTTACATTAAGTAACCAGAATGCAACCGGTGCGCTTGTAAGCTATCCCGATGGTTTAGACCTTGAAGATGCCACCTTTATCTGCTTTACCAACGGTCCCGTAAACGATGACGGTTACTGCTTTGGTAAGGACTCCGAAGACTATGCTGCTAATTATACCGGCACCAAATGGTATGTGGAAGAGAAAGCTTCCTATCACGATTTGTGGATTAACAAAGCAACCTGCTACGACTGGTACTCCTTTGATGTGACCCGTGATGCCGAGGTGCTCGTGTTTGCAACCGGAAATGTTAAGTTCCTTGATGAAGACGAAAACTATACCAAGTCTATCCTTGATGCTGAAGACAGCATCCAGATTATGAGACAGATGGGTGCAGGAACCAAGTACACAACAACAAGACTTTATTCTGCTACCATACCTGCAGGTGAAACTGTAACTATGAAAACTCCCGGTACCGGCGAAGTTCTCTACTGTGTATTTGTAAAGGAAGCACAGAACCCTGCAATTGACACAACTCTTACAGGCATTACCGTAGACGGCGTTTCTGTGGAAGGCTTTGACCCCGAAGTTAAGGAATATTCTGTAGAAATTGCAGATGCTTCCGTGCTTACAGCTCCCGTAGTTACAGCTACAGCTAACAGCGCTAATGCTACAGTTAAGGTGATTCCTGCAACCACCTTCCCCGGAAGCACAAAGATTATAGTAAATCACGTAAACGGCGGAACGGATGTATATACAGTAAACCACACCTACAGCGGTGCTATGCTCACAGACCTTGACCTTATGGAAAACGGCGTTGTTCCCAAAACAATGTTCCAGTGGGCTATAGACGGCGGTAAGCTTACCTATAATTCCGAAGCTGACTTCACAGCAACCGGCGGATTCCTTCCCTTGTACTTCAAGAACGGTATGGTTTCCGGAACAAAGTGCTTTAATGCAAGAGACTACAAGATAGAAGTAGTAAACGATGAGTCCATCTATGGCAAGGATGTTGTTATTCCTTCCTACAGCTGGATTGACTCCACAATGAATGCTTCCGAAGCAGGCTTTATCTCCGCAGGTCAGACCGGCGGTGTGTCCGTTGATAACTGGGTTAACTTTACTATTGCAAGAAAGGCAACAGTTAAAGTCTTTGTTACAAACGGAAGCGCACAGCTTGGAACCAAGCTTACAGGACAGGGCTATACAAAGGAAACAAGCAACAATCCTTACTACTTTGTAAATAAGCTTAATCAGAATGCTTCCACAGGTGTATGGAATACAAGAAGCTACAATGTAATGTATTCCAAGACCTTTGAAGCAGGTACTGTTAATATACCTAACGGTTATTCTACAGCTGACCTTTACACCATAGTTATTGATTACGCTGATTATGAGTAATCTTTAATAAGGACTAAAGGATACAAAGTTAATATTTAAATGCAAAATCCTCAAAGAGCAGATGCTCTTTGAGGATTTTACGTTGTTTTATATCTTCACCGATGTCTTGTACTTGGTAGGTGTCATATTTGTAACCCGTTTAAACACAGTAGAAAAATAATGGGGATTATCAAAACACAGCATATCCGATATTTGTGTAAAACTGTATTTTTGTTCACGGATAAGGAGTTTTGCCTCCTTTATTTTTTGCAACAATGTATATTCAAGTAAGGTGTAACCGGTGGCTTCTTTAAATACTTTGGAAATATACGCTTTGGAATAGTTTAGTTTCTTGCATATGTCCTCAACGGAAATTTTATTGTATATGTTCTTGTCTATGATATCCATTATGCAAGATGCCAGATGGCTTTCCATACTTTCCTTCGACGGGAAAATTCGTGCTTCATAATGCTTCTGTTCATGACGAATAATCATAATGAGCAGTTGTTCAAGATAGGTCTTTATCATCTGTTGCCCTCCGATGAGAGGGGTTTCCAACAGCTCAAGCTTATGGTCATCAAAAAACATTGGTTTAAAGGTTTGGGTGTGTTCCTCTAGTATAGATGCTATGTTTCTTCTGAGCTGAGGGGTTAAAATGAAGTTTTTCTTCTTGAAAAAATTCATTGTTTTTGAGGAAGAAACAAAAGAGATTATAAATACATTCGCCGCTTTGTTAAAAGGCCTTATTGTGTGAAACTCATTTGGTTCGTGAAACACGATTTCTCCTTGCTTCAAATAGAGTTTGCGCTCACCGGCATCAATTTCCACTTCTCCGGAATCAACATACACAACTTCCCAGAAGTCGTGGCTTTCTCCCTTGAAAACAAAATCTTTATCAAATTCATAGTAACGAATACTGATTAGTTTATGGATATTCACAATGTTCGTCAGCTTGGTTAGTATATAATTATTAGCCATTTTAACCACCCTGTTTACGAAATTATACGTTTAGTTTAAAAAAATATATTCAAATGCTTTCGATTGTATTGTATCATAGTAATTAAGAAAAAGCAAGGAGGAACGATATATGAAAAAAGGAATCAGTATATGGTCTTTTGCAGAGGGAACTCTGAAAGATAAAATGAAATTGGCAAAAGAAGCAGGTTTTGACGGTATTGAGCTTGCCCTTGATGAAACCGGTGAGGTTTCCATGGAAAGCACCAAGGAAGACCTTGCAAAGGTAAAAGCTTATGCAGAAGAAATAGGCATTGAGATTTCAAGCCTTGCAACTATGCTTTACTGGACATATAATTATACATCTGCCAACCTTGAAAACAGGCAGAAAGCTATGGAAATCACAAAAAAGCAGCTGGAGGTTGCCGCAGAGCTTGGATGTGACACTATTCTGGTAGTACCCGGTGCGGTTGAAGTATCCTTTGACCCCGGCGAGGTTGTGGAATACGATGTTGCCTATGAAAGAGCTCAGAGTGCATTAAAGGAACTTGCACCCTATGCTGAAAAGCTCGGCGTATGCATCGGAGTAGAAAATGTAGGAAACAGATTTTTGCTTTCACCTCTGGAAGAAGCACGTTTCATTGACGAAATAGGCAGTGACTATGTAGGTGCGTACTTTGATGTAGGTAATGTTGTGCCTAACGGATTCCCCGAACATTGGATAAAGATACTCGGAAGCCGTATTAAAAAAGTTCATATCAAAGATTACAAGCGTAAGGTTTCCGGATATGTGGATTTACTTGAGGGTGACGTTAACTGGCCCAAAGTTATGGAAGGATTCAAAAATGTTGGTTATGATAACTGGGTGACCGCAGAAATGCTTCCTCCGTACAGGTATTATCCTGAAGTATTGATATATAATACATCAAATGCCATGGATAAAATTTTGGAAAGGAAGTAAGAAAGATGTTAAAGATTGGTTTAATCGGTTGTGGCTTTATGGGCGGAATGCATGCCGCTTGCTACAATGTAATAGAGGGCGCAAAGCTGGTTGCAGTTGCGGATGTAAGAGAAGAAAAGGCAAAGGCTGTTGCCGGTGAAGATGTACAAATTTACCCCGACGGTATGAGCCTTATAGAAAATGCAGATGTAGATGTTATAGATATATGCCTGCCTACATATCTTCATACAGAACACGCTGTAGCTGCTATGAAAAAGGGCAGAGATGTATTTTTGGAAAAGCCTGCTTGCCTTACAAAGGAAGAGGGTAAAATACTTCTTGAAACCGAAAAAGAAACCGGAGTTAAGCTCCAGGTTGGTCAGGTAATTCGTTTCAAAGAGGACTATATATGGCTTAAGAATGTAACCGACAGCGGTTTGTACGGAAAGCTTCTTTCCGGTGTGTTCTACCGCTTAAGTTCCCGTCCTACTTGGGCATGGGACGGCTGGCTCCACGATGCCTTAAGAAGCGGTTCCGTGGCACAGGATATGCATATTCACGATGTTGACTACGTAAGATATCTTATGGGCAGAGAACCCGACAGCTTTACTTCTCAGGCAGTGAGAAATGAAGCCGGTACAATAGAGCAGATTTTCACTAACTTTGCCTACGGCGATGTCCGCATAAATGTGGAAGCTTGCTGGGATTATCCCGAAGATTTCCCCTTCAGCGCAGGTTTCCGTCTGAAGTTTGAAAAGGCTACAATTGTATTTGATGCAAACGGTGTTATGGTTTATCATAACGGTGGCGGCTCAGAAAAAATTGTTAACGAGCCTGCATATTCCGGCAAAAACGAAATAGGCGGAAATATATCAAGCCTTGGTGGCTACTACAATGAGCTTAAATATTTTGTTGATAAAATAAATGCAGGTGAGAACCCCGATATTGCACCTCTTTGTGAAGGTGTGAAGTCTGTGGAACTTGTTCTCGATGAAATTGCTTCCGTCGGAGGAGCAAAACTTTAAAAGATAATAAACTCCATAAAAATCTCAAGGTGCTTTATGTACCTTGAGATTTTTTGTAAATTTTGATATATTATATTGTAGGGACGCCCCTGCGTGGTCGCCCGTAAAATTTCGTTTTGTTGCTCGGGTTGATTGTTGTAGGGCAGGGGCTTGCTCCTGCCGATAAATTTTGGTTTATCGCTCTGTTTGACAAACGATGCACTCGCGCATATATGTCATTCTGAGCGGAGCCGTAGGCGAAGTCGAAGAATCTCCAAAACCAGTGAGGCTCTTATTTGTCAGGAAGATTCTTCGCTTCGCTCAGAATGACATATTGGTAATGACTTCTTTGCTTTGGATGACATTTGTCGAGTTGTTCCAACTCGACAAATGTCAATTCACATCTTATTCCTCTCTCTGTATTCTCTGGGCGACACACCATACTTTCTTTTAAACAACTTGTTAAAATAGGAAGTATCGTTAAATCCCATTTCCTCGCAAATAATGGAAATAGGTGTATCTGTATGTAGCAGGGTAGAGGCAACGCCTTCAAGCCTTCTGTCGAGTATGTATTTCTTTGGCGATATGCCGAAGGTCTGGGAAAACAGTCTGGAAAAATGCACATTGGATATGTGAATGTTATCTGCCAGTTCCTTTACGGAAAGCCTTTCGTCATACAGATGGTTGTCGATGTAATTTATGGTTTCCATCATTGACTTTGGATAGCTTCCCGAATCTCTGTTCATATAGGTCTTAAATAGTGTAAGCAGAGCCTCATAGAGAATGGATTTTATTTCAAGTTGCCATCCGTTTGGCCTTGAAGGGAATAAACGTACAGCATTTTTAAATATTTCTGTAAGCCGTTCTTTGTTTGAGGGATAAACCCTTATTACATTATCCGTAAAAAAAGACTCATCAACAGCTTCTTCAATGGAAAAACAAATTGATATATACTTGTTTGGCAGTTCAATGCTTTTGCGGTAAAAATTTGCAAAATCTGAAGCAGTATGATTCTCCAGTACAAGGGAATTTTTATCTGTTACGATATAACGTTTATCGGAACTTATAAATTCGTGACTTCCCGAAGTGTGCCACCTGAGTCTGTATTTATAGGGGTATTCCGGGTTTTCCTTCATCCATGGGTCCAACCTCGCTTTATATTGCCAGGGTATTGTCATATTTTCCTCATAACACCAGTTGACATTTAGAATTTTGATATCCGGAATGTTAAAAATGTCATTTCTTTCCAAACCACTCAAATCCTTTCAAAAGTCTTGTGTATATATAAGATATAACACGTTTTTGCGGATTTGTCAAATTTAAAAATCCTTTTTATCTATGTTAAATTTTACCCTGTTTTTGATAAAAATGTATATTGTACGGTGTGGGAATAAGTGCTATGATAGAATTAAACAAATTGCTTTTGTTTTCGGTATTTAAGCGGTGTAGTGTTGGCATAGCTTTTAAACGTATGGCTAAAGTGTGATAGGCTTTTGTATCCGCATTTTTTACCTATGGTCTTTACATCATAGGAAGTCTGCTCTAACATTCTTATTGCGTTGGCTATACGGACTTCGGTTATGTATGAACCTATGCTTTTACCCGTACAATCTTTAAAAAGATGACACAGGTAGTGTTCACTTATGTAGAATTTGTCTGCAATACCGGATAGCTTAAGGTCACGGGCATAGTTTTCATTGATGTATTCAATGATGTTGTGTACTCTGTCGTAATTTCTGCTTTGCTGAACCTTTTGAGGAGCTTCGTTGTCGTAGCCAAACATTATGGAAATCACCTTAAGGGCGTGGGCATATATTTCGTATTCATACCCGTCTTTCTTTAGTTTGAAGCATTTTACAAAATCCGATATTATTTCGAGAATTCTTTCCCAGTCATCGTTGTTTGGTGTTATGAGGTATACATCGGTGTCCTTGGACGGACAGTCGGCAAGATAGGTATTGAGCCATTGTTTGGGTATTTCCATATACAGGGAGCTGAATCTTGAAAATTCACTATCGAGAAATCTGTGGGATGCACCGGGCTTTATAAGGAATGTGCTTTTTGGTTTCAGTTCAAAAAGACAATCCTTGGTTATAAGCTTTCTTGTTCCTTCTACCATAACAAACAGCTCATAGATATTGTTATGAAAGTGCGAGCTTTCCATTCTGAAATTTGAGTTTGTTTTGTATTTTACCCGTAAAAGTGAGTTTTTATCTATAAATAAATATTGCATATAAGCCCTCCTTTGATATAGTATAGCAAGAAAACACAATTCATACTGTTTACTTTATCATAACCCGGCTTTAAATGCAAGTGGGCTATGGTTGTTGTATGATAGGAAATTTGCCAATTACAGCAAAACGGTTTGTAGTTTTGACAAATAGCAAGATTCGGCACTTTTTGAAATATAAAAGCAAAAATACATATTTGCAATGTGGTATTCTGTTAATAGGGATAGAGTAATTTTTGGTTTGTCGGGATGTTTGAATGAGGCGGATGAAAGCCTTCCCCTTGGGAGGCAATGCTGTCAACTTAAGCAGAAATTATGTATGTCATTCTGAGC
>CAYXPV010000001.1:0-21432 GCA_964467285.1 uncultured Oscillospiraceae bacterium | reverse complement strand
TTGGCTTCAATGAGCATATCAAGTCCTTCAAGTTCAAGTCCCTGGAAGGAATAAGGTGATGTACGGGGCTTGAAGGCACCGCCTCTGAGCATTGATGCTCCCGAAGCTTTTACATCCTTTGCAACCGTGGTAATCTGGTCTATACTTTCTACAGAGCAGGGACCGGCAATAATGCTGAGCTTTTTGCCGCCTACAAGAGCTCCGCTGCAGTCTATGATACTGTCTTCAGGGTGGAACTTACGGCTTGCTTTTTTGTAGGGTTCCGATACGGGCATTACCTTTTCAACATTGTCGAAAAGCATTACCTTGTCGATATCGATAATGTGGGTGTTACCTATAACACCGAGAACTGTGCAGTCAACACCTTTGTTGACCTGAACACTTACATCATAATGTCTTTGCAGTTTAGCGGTTACCGAATTGACATCGGTTTCTGTTGCCTGGGGTTTCATAATAATAATCATAAAAAAATTCCTCCTTTGGATGCTCTCTTTGAAGGGGCTACTGAGAATTATTGTAAAATAATTCAAAAAGAACAAAATCCAATAAAAAACGGAGCCCCACAAAAATGAGCTCCGTAAACATATAAAATAATAAAATATTATACGACTAAACTTAGCACTCATTCTTGTTAAAATCATACACAAAATAGACATAGCCCTTAAATGTGCTAAATCGGAATGCCTCTGTGTAGTTTTTAACAGAATTGCGATTCATTTAATCATCTCCATTGCAGACTATTGTACACCCATTTTTAAGAAAAATCAAGAGGAAATTTAATTTTTTTGAATAATTTTTAAAAATTATGAATAATTACAACATTAACCTCTATAATTCTACCGTTTTTGTAGAAATTTGATGTATTAATATTCAAATTGACATTTGTCGGGGTGTTTGAATATGGAAATCGCTACCAATATGTCATTCCGAACGGATGTGAGGAATCTTCCTGACAAATAAGTGCCTCACTTGCTAAGGAGATTCTTCGGCTTCGCCTCAGAATGACACACAGACAAGTACCTCACTTGTCAAACATCCCGACAAACCAAATTTTATCGGCAAACACAAAACGGAGGCTGCCACAGCAGTCTCCGCTCATTTTCCGTCATTTATTATTTACAATATCCGTAATTCTGCCCAGGCATTGCTCAAACTTGACGCCGTAATAATACTTTTCTTTTTCATCCTGGGTATTTTTTATACTGTCGTGAACAAAATCAATTGCCATATCTAGGGATTCCTCCAGGCTTTTTCCTATGGTGATAGAAGAGCACAGCACACTTGCAAATATATCTCCGGTGCCGTAGTAGGTACCGGGAATTTTACTTCTGAAATGAGTATGAACTTCGCCCGTGCAGCTATCAAGGCACAATGCACCGTATTTCTCACCGTGGGTAACTCCGGTAATAACTATGACTTTAGCCCCGGTAGCACGAAGCTTTTCCGCAAGCTCTTTGGCATATTCCTCATCGTGGTCTTCCTTGTAGGGAGTACCGGTAAGGAAGCACGCTTCCGTTACATTGGGGCATATTATATCGGCATGGGAACAAAGAGAATACATTTTTTTAGCAAAACCTTCATCAAAGCCGTTGTAAAGCTTTCCTTCATCCCCCATTACAGGGTCTACAAATATAAGGCTGTTTTCTCTTTTAAAATCCGTAAAAAACTGTGCCACAATATCGAGCTGCTCTATACTTCCAAGATATCCGGAATACATTGCATCAAAGTCAATGCCAAGATTCTTCCAATGGTTAATTATACCATCCATATCTTCGGTAAGGTCTTTGAAGGTATAGCCGGAAAACCCTGCACCGGTGTGGGTGGAGAGCACAGCTGTGGGAAGCACCACCGGCTCTATGCCGAAGGTGGCTATAATAGGTATTGCTGCTGTAAGAGAACACTTGCCAAGACAGGATATGTCCTGAACTGTGACTAATCGTTTTTGTCGCATGGTATTGTCCTTGTTACAAATGGTCTGTAAAAAATGAAATTTTTACAGACCATTTAGAATTTTATTTAATTACTCTGATCCAGCCTTCGGGAGCTTCAATTCTGCCCATCTGAATACCTGTGAGGGTATCGTAAAGCTTCTTAATTGTGGGGCCCATTTCAGTCATACCGCTGGGGAAGCAGATTTCCTTGCCGTGATCTACAATCTTACCAACGGGAGATATAACAGCCGCTGTACCGCAGAGACCGCATTCTGCCATTTCACTTACTTCGGAGAGAGGAATTTCTCTTTCTTCAGCTTCAAGACCGAGGTAGTCCTGTGCCACCTGAATAAGAGAACGTCTTGTTATGGAAGGAAGTATTGTGGAAGATTTGGGTGTTACTACCTTGCCGTCTTTTGTTACAAAGAGGAAGTTAGCTCCGCCTGTTTCTTCTACATTTGTACGGGTTTTTGCATCAAGGTACATATTTTCGTCGTAGCCTTCTTCGTGAGCTGTAACAATTGCATGAAGGCTCATAGCATAGTTAAGACCTGCCTTGATGTGACCTGTACCGCAGGGAGCAGCACGGTCAAAGTCAGATACCTTAAGGGTAAGGGGCTTAACACCACCCTTGAAGTAGGGACCAACGGGAGTAGCAAGAATTCTGAACTGATACTCTGTGGCAGGCTTAACACCGATAACCGCATTGGTACCGAACATATAAGGTCTTAAGTAGAGGGAAGCACCACTACCGTAGGGAGGTACCCACTCTGCATTAGCTTTAACAACCTTTTCTACTGCTTCTATAAATTTGTCTTCAGGGTATACGGGCATTTCCATTCTTCTGCAGGAATCAGCCATTCTCTGCGCGTTGAGGTCAGCACGGAATACCACTATGTCACCGTTTTCGGTGGTGTATGCTTTAAGACCTTCAAAACAAGTCTGTGCATACTGGAGTACGCCTGCGCACTCATTGAGAACTACGGTGTTATCTGTAGAGAGTTCACCGTCATCCCACTTGCCGTCTTTGTAGTTGGATACAAAACGGTAATCTGTCTTCATATAACCGAAGCCCAATGAGCCCCAGTCCAAATCTTTCTTTGACATTTTTATTCATCCTTTCGTATAGGGAATTTAATACATTATGATATTATATTGTAGCACATAGTTGGTCAGATTTCAAATGTTTTTTAATATTATTTAATTTCGTACTTTTCGTTAGTAAAAAACCTTACAAATCGGCAGGAGCAAGCCCCTGCCCTACGGTTGGTATACTGCCAATAGACTTTAGATTTTCTCTTGCCAACGAAGTATGTTGGTATCAACATATTTCCATATTTCTTCGTAATGCTGAACATTGCGTATGATTTCATCATTGTATGATGAATGAAACAATTTACCGCTAAAGCCATTTTGTTTGCAAGCACGTGTTGTAAGCGATTTAAAAGCGCACATTACATCGGACAAAGTGACTTTCGTAAAATCACTTTTTTCTTCTGTAGGGCAGGGGCTTGCTCCTGCCGTCATGGCTTCTTTGTTAAACATAATAATCATATGAATATGATCCGGCATTATTATATATTTATCAATTTTCAAAAACGGATACCGCGTTTCCAAATTCATTATCTGCTTACGCGCAATCATTCCGTAAACAGATAACTCTGTTTCGGCAGGAGCAAGCCCCTGCCCTACATTTGGTATGTGTCCGAACACGTGCTTTCTGTTATGAGTACACACCGTAACAAAATATCCGTTATTTAAACTATAATCGTACCCTTTCAACCTTGTGGCTTTTCTTTTTGGCAATTCCATGTTAACCTCTCGCATATTTTCTCCGCACATTTTATGCCGTCCATAGCGGCGCTCATTATGCCGCCGGCATAACCTGCTCCCTCGCCTATGGGATATATCCCCTGGGCTGAGGACATCATATCATCATTGCGAATTATGCGTATCGGTGCGCTGGAACGGGTTTCCACTCCTGTAAGAAGGGCATCATCCAAAGCAAAACCTTTCATCTTTCGGTTCAACTCTTCAAGAGCCTTGTATAACCCCTCAGCAACAAATCCGGGAAGCACTTCCCAAAGATTGCAATAGGTTACCCCGGGCATATAGCTCGGTTTTACTTCACCTAAAGCTACCGACGGACGTTTAGCCATAAAATCCCCTACTCGCTGACAAGGTGCCTTGTAATCCCCTCCGCCTGCAAAAAAAGCCGCCTGTTCCATATTCCTTTGGAATGTCACAGCATTTAAGGGATTGTCCCCTTCTATATCCTCCGGGTACACAGACACTAAAAGTGCGCTGTTGGAGTTTTCCATATCTCTGGCAAAATAGCTCATTACGGTGGTAACAACGCCACCCTCTTCCGAGGAAGCACAAACCACCTCGCCTCCGGGACACATACAGAAGGTGTACACACCTCTGCCGTCAGGGTGACAACTTAATTTGTAATCTGCCGCAGGAAGAGTTTCCGCCACACGCTTATCTTTGTACTGCAAAAGGTTGATATACCCCCTTTTGTGCTCGATTCTGACTCCCACAGAAAAAGCTTTTTTACCCATATCAAGCCCTTTTTCCTTAAGAAGCAAATACGTATCTCTGGAAGAGTGCCCCAAAGCAAGAACAAGTTTTTCCGTTTTATAAAACTTTTTATCACCTGTAACTACATCGGTTATTTCGATTTCTTTTATGCAGTTATCTTTCAATATGATGTCGGTAAGGCATTTGTCAAAATGAATTTCTCCGCCGAGAGTTTCAATTTCCTCACGAATATTTTTTACCACAATTTTAAGATAATCGGTTCCTATATGAGGTTTTGCACTATAGGAAATTTCTTCGGGTGCACCTGCCTTTACGAATTGTTCCAACACAAAGGAAGCCCTTATGTCGTTTACACCGCAAGTAAGCTTACCGTCGGAAAAAGTGCCGGCTCCGCCTTCGCCAAACTGAATGTTGGAGTTGGGGTTTAAATCTTTACCGTTTTTAAAGTTCTCAATGCTTTCTGCCCTTTTCTCTACAGATTGTCCACGCTCAAAAACAATTGGCTTTAAACCGGCACGACTGAGCATAAGCGCACAAAAAAGCCCTGCAGGACCTGTACCTATTACAATTGGCCTGTCCTCTGAGAAAATATTTCTATACGGAAAAGTATACGCCTTATGAACATAAGGCGTAACGTTTTTTATTTTTTTATTAAGAATTTTATCTTCTGCCCCAAGTGTCACAGCAAAGGTATACACATAACATATGGCATCTTTTTTTCTGGCATCGATGGACTTACGCAGTATCTTATATTCCTGCACGTCATCTGTTGCCACTAAAAGCCTGCGGGCAATTATATCTTTAAGGGGGCTGTTATCCGAAACTGCCACCTTTACGTCGGAAAGCTTAATCATGGCTTACCGCCTTTCTTAAATCCGAACCCGTTTTGGGTGCGTGTTTTTACGCCACTGCATTGTTAAAATACTCGCAAATCAGGCAACCATTATTGCCATCTTGTGATAGAGATAGAATGCCAGTCCCAACAGTTCCATGGTAATAAGCTGAACTGCTATGGCATAATACTTCTTCCTTACAACAAGGACTATATTTAATATCAAGAATGGGAATGTAGCAATTAATCCGCCTATAAACATAGTAAGTAGTGCCGACCAAAACAGAGGTACACCCTTGGCAATAAACAAGCTTCCAAGAAAAATCTCTCCCATATATGCAGGAAAACACATAATGAAAGACAAAAGAATAATATACCAATGACACACATATTCCATAAACAAAGAACGCTTTTTGCGAACTTTCTTACGGGGAGTTACCGTCTTGGAAACGGTATCTTTACCGCGAACGGTCTTGCCGCTTTGTCTTTTGCGGATTTTATCCAAACCATCCGTCAAAGAATAATTCGCCGATTTTTCGTTGGCGGAAAGTCCATTAGTGTTTTCATCAGTTAAATCGCCGTTGTATCCCTGATTGTTAGTATCCATACTATCCTCCGATAAAATGAGTGAAATTAAATGAAAAAACGCCCCGCAGTTGTGCGGGGCATAGAATCAAAAAAGCTTATTTGTTAACAGCGTCTTTTAAGCCTTTGCCTGCCTTGAAGGAAGGAACTGTGGAAGCTGCAATCTTGATTTCAGCGCCGGTCTGAGGATTCTTACCGGTTCTTGCAGCACGCTTCTTTGTTTCGAATGTACCGAAACCAACTAAAGCAATCTTTTCACCCTTAACTAAACCTTCTGTTACAGCATCAACAAAAGCATTTAATGCCTTTTCTGCATCAACTTTCTTTAAATCAGCTTTTTCTGCTATGATAGCAACTAATTCACTCTTTTTCATTTTACCTACTACCTCCTAAGTAAATTTTGTATATACAAATTATAGCAAATATTTTTTGTTTATGCAATAGTTATTATACACAAAATTCCTAAGGTAAAAACAGTAAAAAAACCCGTTTTTTTGGTGGTAATGCCTATAAAACAGGGTTTTTTAACATATTTGTTACAATTTAAACTCAGCCTATAATTTGCTCTATTGTAAAGAGCTCATAATCTATATATGTGCTCATACGAACCTCATTGGTGGCAAGGTCGCACCAGAAGCTTTCTCCGGCTACCAAGGTTCTGTCCTGAACACCTTCACCAAGAGCAACAATATCGGAAAGCTTCATTCCGTTGTATGCCTTTCTTACATCAATTCGCACACGGTATACCTCACCTTCGCCCTTTACGGAAGTAAGAAGGCTGGGGTGATAATCTATATAGATATCTCCGCCCTTTTCATAAACACCTGCTGCAATATACATAAGGGGTGTGTAGAACATATTTGCATGAAGAAATGCAAAGCCTTCAAATTGCTTGGGGGTATACAGAACTTCACCCTTAAAGGCATATGGAGCATCGTAAACATTATTGGGTATTTGCTCAAGTATATATCTGTAGTTATCTGCATTTACAGGGTAAGATGCCTTATCTCTGCGAACCGTCATAGGAACATACTCTGCATTGTAACCGCAACGAAGAAGGATATGGTCACCAAAGCTAAATCCGTACTGCATATAAATACAAGCTATTTCTTTCTTGGTAATTGTCTTTTTAGGATTAATCACGCCGTTTGCATAAAGAGAAATACCAAAGTTATAAGCATAGCTCATATTTTCATTAAACTGCGTATCTGCCTTAGCATTAACCTCCGGATAAGTTTTTCCGTCGGCTTTAACCACGGAAGATTTAATGTATTCATTGCGTTTTGCACCGTAGGTGATAATAGCAATGGCATCTTCTACAGTAACAAGTTTCTTTGCTTCTGCCTCTGTAGAACCGTAACCCTTTGCATCAAGGGGATTTCTGCACATAATGTTCCAGAAATGAGCATATGCACCCTCGTATTTCTTCTCGTAAATATAGCTTATGGCAGGAGTTCTCTGCTTGTACTGATAGCGTAGTGTTGCCGCGGAAAGTTCTTCATAGGTGATGCCTTCATCTTTTGCATAGGGAGAATCGAACAAGTCGAGTCCTTCGTATATAGCTTTATAAGTTTCGTCGGAGAAGTTATCTATAAAGTTATTCATCTTATTGGGGTCAAGATTTTTAGCTCTTACTATAAGGGAAGCTGCTTCTGCTCTGGTAAGGCTGTCCTCAAGTCTTAAATTGAGCTTGTCTGCACCAAGCACAAGACCGGTATTGTAAACCCACGCCGTAGCATCGGGATTGGTGCCCTGACTCATAATGTAATAGGGTGCTTTAGCCTTTGCGCCGTTTGCAAATCTCTTATAGAGAAGGTTGGCAACCTCTGCCCTTGTAATAGGTGTGGCAGGCTTAAAATTGTTATCTGCATCTGCCTCAAGACCGGAATACATAATATCCTCGTATGCCCAGTGGCTACTCGGTACATCATTGAAGTCTGCAGCTGCTCTTACGGGAGATTTGCCCAGCATCTTTACAAACTCTGCTCTGGATACGGTGCCTGTGGGATTGAAGGTGCCGTCGGGCATTCCCTTTACGGTGCCGTCGTTTACAAGGGTTTCTACTGCAGAATATTCCCAATGACTCTCCTGCACATCGGGAAAACGTGCCGCAGAAACTGTAATTGCCGTAAATGTACTTATCGCAAGGCTAAGTGCGATAATAAGCGATAAAACTTTTTTCATTTGATTCAATTCCTTTCGATTATATATTAAAATAAGTAATCTCTTACTGTTCTGGGCGCTTCGTCGGTCATATTACATCCGAGTACGCAAACCCTGCATTTGGTAAAAAAGGAAGAAAGCATTTCAAGAAGCATGTTTGTGATTTCATCGGACATAGGATGGATTATTGCTTCGAAAATACGCCTTATTCCCTCCACGGTAGTAACATCCCTTATGGTATTCTCGAGACTTCTCTCCAAAAAAACAAGAGCTTTTAGGGGTACCTTTACATTGGCGTTTATGCCTGTGGTGCCTGCCCATGGAGTGCCGTATATATACCAAGTTCCGTCAATACACCTCAATGCCGGAGCATCATCATTTAAGATATATGTACCGGGGTAATTTTTAATCCATAAGCCTGTATGGGTTGATTTTCCCGTGCCGGACTCTGCCGAAAAGGCAAGACCGAAATTATCGTGAACTATGGACGAAGCGTGAATTGCAAAACCGCCGCTAAAAATCAAAGCAATGCGAAAAACTCTCTCCAGTATGTTGTACAGAAAAAACTCGGTATCCACGCCATAAAGCGTTTTTACATCAAGAAGCTCAACACAAGCCTTTAAGGAACGACTATCAAAATACATATTGGCACAAATGCATTCGTTTTCCTCGTCGTAAAAACTGAGAGCGTAGGAATCGTCCTTTTCAAGATACCAGTTGCTTTCGCTATGGTCGGTAAGGCGTGTACCCTCAGGCTCGGTTAAAGGTGAAGCCGTAAGAGTACATTTTACAGACACATATTCCTCTCCGCACTCATCCACCTTGTAGGCTTCAAATTCCTTTAGGGTATATTCGTCATAGAAAGAATCTATTTTAAAGTAAATATCTGCAATTTTAAGATTATATACACTTCTGTTTTCCACATTAATGCCCCTTTCTGTGACTTCATTTTCATTTTATCATAATACAATTAAAATGGCAAGAGGATTTGGAAAATTGACATTTGTCGAAACAACATTCGCTATATTACGCTTGCCTTTCGACAAGCATTCATCCGCTACAGTGTTTCTCCTCTCCCATTTGAGGCACACTTCGCTACCACCTCAAACGGGTCCCCAAACCGTTCCACTCAGAATGACACACAAAGATAAGTGCATCACTTGTCAAACATAGCAACAATCAATATTTATCGGCAGGAGCAAGCCCCTGCCCTACATTACACCTTTCAAACATCCCTACAAACCAAAATTTATCGGGCGACCACGCAGGGTCGCCCCTATGGTACAAAATTTGAATTCTGACAAATAAAAAAGGTCGGGACCGTATTCCCAACCTTAATTATTCAGATATTAAAATTGAATTAGCTGTTTTTTGAAAACAAAAACTTTTTGGTTTGCTTTAATTATGCCTGGCTCTTAACTGCGGATGTCTTCTTATAAATAGTGACATTCTTGTATGCAGAAGTGCCTTCTTTTCTTGCTGTAGGCTGATAGCCCTTGAAGCCTGTAGGTAATGCAGAAAGAGATTCTCTGACAGATAACTCTACAACTTCAACTGAAGGTCTAGTATATTTCTTCATGTTAAATCTCCTCCTTTATTGTTTCGCATATGGTACTGCAGAAACCTGTTCAGCAGTAACGCCACCTACGAATACTGTGTATGTACCGTCTTCGGAGCAACCAAGTGCAGGAAGATTAACAGTACCTTCGTCTACAACATTAAGGGTAATGCCATACTCGGAATAGCTACCAGAAACTTTAGCTGTGAAGCTAAGACCGGCAGTTCCATCTTCTGTACCGGCAACTGCCCAAGCAGCTTCATCTTTTGTAGCTGTAGCAGTACCTTCGGTCTTGTAGTTACCTGCGTTAACAAATGTGAAGCCACTCC
The DNA here is from genome assembly GCA_964467285.1 of uncultured Oscillospiraceae bacterium. GTDB lineage: Bacteria > Bacillota > Clostridia > UMGS1810 > UMGS1810 > RGIG8748. The sequence goes on along the minus strand of CAYXPV010000001.1, from coordinate 11,490 downwards.
AGGACTTACCTGCATCGGAACCGAATACAACTGTGGAAGAAGTTAACTTGTTCCAGGGAGCTGTAAATTCGTCGAATGCAACTACTCCGCCTGCGGGAGCAGTTTCCTGGTTGATATAAACGATTTCATCGTCGTTGCTTACGTAGTAGGTAACTTCGTCACCTTCGTTCATGTTATTGATTGTAGCCTTAACTGTAACATCAGCGTCATCAGCCTGCTCATAATCATAACTTGTAACAATTTCTACGTCTGCAGCGAAAGCGCTAAAACCGGCAAATGTAAGGCATAATGCAAGTGCAATTGCGAAAGTTTTTGAAAGCTTTATTTTCATCTGACAAACATCTCCTTCATTTTAATATACTGATTTGTTATCATAATTGTATCAAAAAGGAAAATGATTGTCAATAGCAATTCCCTTTTTTTGTTTTTAAAATAACTAACAATTACCAACGGTTGTATTTGTGCATTATCCACAAGAGAGCTATTTGCGACAAAATGTCTTATTTTCCAAGGAAAAACGCTTGGTTGCAATGTCCAGAGCAGCTTTTCTGTGAGTTATGATTACAGATGTTCTGCCCGAAAGCGTGCGGATATTTTCAAGGATTTTTGCCTCGGTTTCTTCATCCAGCGCACTGGTGGCTTCGTCCAGAAGTATTATGGGAGCATCTGTGCACAGAGCCCTTGCCACAGCAATACGCTGAGTCTGACCTTCGCTTAAGCCCAGCCCCCCTTCTCCCAGAACGGTATCAAAGCCCATGGGAAGAGAGAGTATGTAGTCGTAAATCTCCGCACATTTTGCGGCATTTACAATTTTTTCCTCGTCTGCATCGGTAAAAAACGCAATGTTCTCTCTTAATGTTCCGGATATAATCATATTACCCTGGGGTACATAAGCAAAGAGTGACCGGGTTGAGGCGCTGAGAGTCTTTCGTGAATCCGGGCATATGAGTTCCATTTCTCCTTTTGCAGGCTTATATATACCCATAAGAAGTTTAAGGAATGTACTTTTACCCTTGCCGGAGCTTCCCGTAATTACAGCGATATCGCCTTTTTCAAGGTCAAAGTGAGCATTTTCAAAAATTGACTCATCCTCATATGCGAAATCCATATTCCGTACATGAATACTTCCAAAATCGGATATTTCTTCGTCCACAGTAAGGTCGGGAGGAATATCCTCTATTTCCATTACACGTTCCGCAGAAGCACAGGTTGCAAAAAACTGTGCTACAGTACCGGATATTTCTTTAAATGGTGCTTGCATGGAGTTAACAAGCTGAACTATGGCGGTAAATGTACCTACCGTCATTAAAGCATTCTGAATTTTATAAGCACACCAGGCAACTGCAAAGTAGTACGCCACGGTCATTCCCAAATAGTACAGAAGATTTGCGGCAATGCTTATGTATCCCCTCTTCATATTGAGGTGGTAGTTAATATCCTGTAAAAGCTCAGTATGCCTTTCGGTGCGCTTTTCATTTCCGAAAGCCTTGATTACTAAAATATTCTGTATACACTCCTGCATAAAGGAACGGGTTTTACCGTCACTTTCCTGGCATTTCTTATGAAGTTTTTTCATCTTTCGCCCATAAAGTATTGAGGTTATTATAACCACAGGTCCCATAGCAAGGCATATGAGAGAAAGCTCTGCATCAAGCTTTATCATTGCAACAAAGCTGAATACCACAGATGTAACAAGCATTACAAATGCAGGAATAATATCTATTATATTTGAATTTATTATATTGATATCGCTTGTAAGTCGGTTGATAAGTTCTCCGGAGTGATATTCACCCAAAGAGGCATAGTCCGCTTTCATTGCAGAGGAAAAAAGATTCTTTTGAAGTCGGTTTTTGCTTTTGGAACTTACCCTAACGGCGTATATGTTGTAGAAGCTCTCCAATGCCACTTCAAGCACAAGCAGAATTGCAAGACGTATAATACAATCATAAAACCTGCCGTCGGTCTGGCCTGTAGCAACATCCAAAGGGTTGCCGGCAGCCATGGCAAAAGCTACGGATATGTATGAAATTACTATACCCAGTACTGTAAGCAGAGCTATGGAACCCACAATGGGTTTTGTGTTTTTAAAAAGCCATTTTACAGCACCTCTGCGCCCTTTAAACATGAAGCTTCCTCCTGATAACATTAATTAAATACAACACGTTCTGCCTTTGGGGGAATATAAAAAGCCAAAGTCTTGAGTAAAGACGTATAATAAAATCCGTTACTTTATATTCCTTGCCGTTACGGCGAAAGGAAGTAACCTTGGCAATAACCTGATTTTCATATACGGGATACTCCTTTTCGGTTTCAAAATCACCTGCGATGGTAAGTACATTACCCTTTTTCTTTATAATCCTATGGAGAATATACTGACCATTTTCTCTGCGGTGAAGCACAATATCATATTTTTTCAGTTTATCTGCCTTTTGAAGCACAACTGCATCGCGGACATCGTGAAGAAGTGGTGTCATACTGATTCCCGACACCTGCATTTTAACCTTCTGTCCGTTGTTTATACTCTCTTCTATAAGAGGCATAAGGTCATTTATGCTGAAAGCGGCATTTTCGTTTATAAACATTATCCAATCACCTTTTTGGCAATCAACACTTCGGTAAAATCTCTTATATCATTAAGAGCCGTTTCGGAATCTATATCATATTCTGAGCAAAGTTTTGCACAAAGCTCTTCTTCGGTAACATCTTCCTTAAGACACTCCCAAAGGAAGGCTCCGGTTTCATTTATGGTAATCATTGCCGAAAAATCCACTATATTAGATCCTGTGGGTACAATTACAAAGCTGTCGGCAACTTCTTTTAAATCAAATCCCGGTTGAATTTTCATTTTAAAATCCTCCATTTAACTATCTAATCCCATATGGCGGTACCGTCGCTGTCAAAATAAGGCGCACACGGCAGTTTCGACAAAAGCTTACTGTTGACACTTGATGCTTTGGCAGTAAGGGCTATTTTGCCGGCATCCCCCGACACCGAGCCCAAAAACAGCACTTCTTTCACATCAAGGGATGCCGCATGGGCTTTAGCTTCCAGATAACCGTATACGTACATACTCTCCGAAAACTCCAAAAGCTCCGGATATAGTTCGTCGGTGAGTTTTATTGCTTCCCCGATACGGGTGCAATTAAACAAAATCTCGACTCTTTCTTTTCTGAATCGTGCCTTACTCATAAGCTCTGCAAAAAGATTGAACATACTGCACTCAAAATTACAAAGACTGTACACGAGTTTATCAAATGCCGTTGTGCCCCGATAATCATATACCGATACAGGCACGGTGTTACGGGCTTTAAGCTCCAAGGGTTCTTTGCACTTTTTGGCAATATACAAAATGCGTTTTAAACCGCGGACCCTTCCAATCAGATCTCTTTTCTTAAATAAGGAAAGATTCAGATAAACACCCTTTGAAGAGAATGAAACAAACCGTTCCGATGTGTTAAGGATTCTGCTCACAGCAAAGTTAATTCCTTTGCAAAACACAGACATCCACAGGGGTGATTTGCCCTCAAATTCGCCCAAAAGCATATAATAAGCACTGTCACCAAACAGGGTTTTAATATCCGGCGGCTCATATACTCCGCATTTAAAGGAAACCGTCCGGAATATGCATTCATCCATATTAAGACAAAACTCTGCAATTGTAACATACGGATTTTTATACAGATACAGCCTTGCTTTTTCGGCAACAAGGAGGATTTCCTCCATACTGTGAAAGGTTATGTCCTCCTTGCTCTTGAAATCATATATAATGCTTCTATCCGAAAGATTTACTCTGCAGGAGAAAAAATCCCCCACGCCTATATCTGAATAATTCTTGCCTTGAAATGCAGTAATTTTCATTTCCCTGTAGGAGCCCGTTTCAAAATTTTTAAATACAACTGTTCCTACCACAAGAGTTTATCTTCCTTTATATTAAATAATCGCTTAATATATCGCCGTATTTATCATCTCTGTATTCGTTGTGGTAAACGGTGTGAGGATAGGAATCCGCACCGCCCACAGAAAGCCAGAAAATATATTCGGGATTGTTCAAATCAATTTCCGCAATGGCTGCTTCTGTATCGTCATTGCAATCTGCAAGAAGTGTTCCTGCAGGAGATATAATCTTGGTAGCCTTCATGCCGGCTTCCACATTACCTGCCGAACAGGACACTACAACATACATACCGTTTTCCTTAGCTCTTGCAATGTGACGGTGTGTGGGGTTGCCTGCAGTAGATACAAAGAGTATTTCTGCGCCCTTAAACGCCATTGCTCTGGCAACCTCGGGGAAGTAAGCATCCCAGCAAATGTTAAATGCAACCTTACCAAACTCGGTATCAAATACTGAGTACTCGTCACCGGGAACAACACCTCTTTCGTATTCTACACAAGCAGGGTGTGTCTTGTCGTAGTGACCGAAAATTTCGCCCTCACGGTTTACAAGTACATAACGGTTACGTCTGTAGCCGTTTTCGTCTATTGCGTGGAAGGTGAAGAAAGCATATATACCGTGTTCTTTTGCTTTTTCACACATCATTGTAACGAAAGGACCGTCCATAGGCTCAAATGCCACATCACCGTTTCCGTGGTCTACGGTTCCTCTGTCATTTATGGTTTCGGCATAGTTTACTATGTCTACACCCTTAGCTGCTGCTTTGTCAAAGCTTTCGGCAATTTTCTTTAAGTTTTCTTCGTAGATATTGCCGGAAGGAGCTATATATACGGAAGCTATTTTTACCTTTCTTTCGGGAAGGGGCGCGCACTCGTATGCAAGGGGCTTGTACCATTTAACCATGCCGGCATCTCTTGCACAAAGCTCTATCTTGAAGGAAGCTTCTTCCTTGGCTGTAAGAACAATATCAAAGGCGCCGATTATCTTGCGTTCCATATACATTCTTCTCTTTACATTGCCTTTGGCATCGTAGGTGGAAACAAGAGCATACACGTGATTTTTACTCTTAAAGCCTTCTTCCACGTAGGGAACGTGTATATGGTAAGTCTTGCCGTCTGTAACATCAAATGAACCTTCATATTTCTTTAATGTAGGTTCTTTGTCGTCTATGGTAAGTTCTACGCCGTTTGCGGAAAGCTCAAAGGGATATGTACGTCCGTTAATATCCCATGTTGACCAATCTTTTCCAAAGGAAGGAACCGGGTTTTCCTCGTACATTTTAAACATATCGTTGTAGTGAGAAAGAACGTAGTCCATATCCATGGGAAGAACCTTAAGTTCCTGTCGCCAAGCAGATTCCCACTCAAGGGAGAGATAACCGTCAAAGCCTACTCTGTCTAAAAGGTCCATTACGGAAACGATGGGAAGTGCGCCTTCGTTAAGACGGGAATATTTATAGTCATGCCAAGCGGCATCACCTCTGTCAAATCCATCCTTCATATGAATGTGAGCAATGCTTTCACCCATATACGCCCAGGTTTCCTCAAGAGATTCTTTATCTTCATAGGGATGAATAATATCCCAGATTATCTTTACATTTGGCATATCAACATCGTGGAGGAGCTTTTTGAGAACCTTGCCGGGAGCAAATTCGTTGTGAGTTTCCACCCACACTTCCGTACCTGTGGTAAGGGCATACTCTGCACATTCTTTGATAGCCTTTACTATACCGTCATAGTGATATGTAAGGGGCTGGGGCGGAAATTGTGCAGCAAAGTTTGCAAGAAAGATTCTTACAGCCTTTGCACCGGATGCTTTGGCAAACTCTGCAAACTTATTGGCATTTGCCACACCTTCGGCAGAATAACCTTTGAAGCATACGGAGCTTCCTATATCAGAGATTACAATACCTCTTTCGGCAAGGTATGCCTTCATCTCCGCCATTTCGTCGAGGGTTGCCGTACCTAATACGGTGCCGTCATTGCCAAGACGAACCTCTATTGCATCCATGCCGTATTTTTGGCAATAGTCTGCAACCTCTTTGTACCCCATTGCCATACAGGCAACTGTACTGAATGCTTTTTTGAACATATTAAATTCCTCCTGTATTGTGATGTAGGACAGGTACTTGCTCCTGCCGATAAATTCTGGTTTGTCGCTCTGTTTGACAAACGATGCACTCGTATATGTGTGTCATTCTGAGCGGAACGAAGTGGAGTCGAAGAATCTCCAAAGCAAGTGAGGCACTCGGTAGGGGCGGATATTATCCGCCCGCTACATAATATCTTTACCTATACAATATTCACAACAGAGTGCGTAATTGAGTTCCTTCGCCGTCGTCGAAACAACCTCCGTTATATTACGCTTGCTCTTCGGCAAGCATTCATCCGCTACGGTGTTTCTCCTCTCCCATTTGAGGCACGCTTTGCTACCACCTCAAACGGGTACCCAATCCGCCACACTCAGGATGACATTTATACAAATCCGCTTCAGCGGATTTGCACCTCACTTCTTCACTATTCCATATTACTTATTACCTATTGACATTTGTCACCGACAAATGTCAATTTGATTCTATCACTTTTTTCAAAGACTTACAAGTGTAAATATGTATTTTATTCCGCAGGTTTAATAACGGTAAAATACTGAGCGCCGATTTTGCCGATTGCCGAAGTTTTCATACTTACGGTTACAGGTTCACCCTTCTCCACTGCTATGTGCTTTACATATACATCGGTGTAGCTTGCGGTAGCACCCATAGGAACAAATGCACTTCCGGGGAAGTTTAACTTCTGCCATGTATCGTCAAGGAAAGCAGGCTTGTCACCGGATGCCACAACATAGACATCTGCCGAGCGGTTAAGAGTAAACTCATACCAGTCGTTAATCTTGTTCTTCAAGGCAGGATAGCTGAAGCCTCCTACACTTCCGGCTCCGTAATAGTAAGCTCTCATCCAGTTGTTGGCACTACCCGAAGAGTCTATTGAACTTTGGATTGGTATAAGGATTGAACCGTCTATACCTATAAAATCATTAATTACATTTATAGTATAATTTGACGTGTTCTCCTGATAGAATTTGGTTCCGATTTCTAAATTACGGCCTATGGTACTTGCCGCATAAAGCTTATGAACGGTACGGGTCTCCTGATTGTCATTGCTTCCTTCAAAGAGCGTGGGGTCTGCCTCTTCATAGCTTGAGGGAGCCGTTACCTCAAAATCGCCTATGGGCTTTTGAGGAGTAAGCGGTCTTACAATCACCATAAATCTGGGTGGAACACCCGTATAGCTTCCAAGGTCAAGCTCTACCTCGCCGGCTTCTTCATAGCGCTTTACGTGTATGTGGTCATACACATAAAGATTGTCTACGGTATAATCTGTATTTCCCAATACAAAGCTATCCCTGGAAGGAGCTGCAGTAACATAATCGTTGTAGGTTGTGTACCCGTCAAGAGGCTCAACATCTATCATTCGTTCAATTATATCGTAATTTACAGGCATCCTGCTAACGAGATTAAAATCGCTCTCGCTTAAGCCGTTGAAAGCTATATTGTAGTAAATATCCTCATATCCCGGTGCATTGATATATCTTCCTTTTGATGTTTCTTCCAGAATATCCTTTTTAAAACCGTTTACTGTTCTTAATGTGGGGATATTCTCTGTGGCAAGAACAATAACCTCCGCACTATCGTCAAGGCTGAATCCCAGCTTAACATTCTTAACACTACCATCCACATATGCGTTTCTCAGCCTGAAGAAATCGTCGTTTGGAGCTACAATATGGTCATAGCCAAAATATGATTTATTGGGGGAATCAAACTCACTGTGGTTCTGTGTGTTTGGCGCTCTGTCGGAAACAAGTCTTGAACCCAGATGATTTCCTCCCCTGTTGCCTTCAAGGTTGGTAAACCCCTTAAGGTTTACGGTTGTGGGCGTTACTGTTGCTTCGTCGGAGGTAACTCTGTCGTAGGTCAAAGTCGCCACATTGGAATTGGATACCTTGCCGGTGTAGTTTCCGTTTGCATCCTTACCTCTGCCGGTATCGTCCTTGAAATCCGATTCCGTGCTTGCACCGGTTATTCTGTGAATATCTGCATTTTCCAAAATATAATTAAGAGTTACTACCCTTTGGTTACCGTTTTGTGCGGTAAGGGTTACAAGGCTCTTAAGGTCGGAATAGTGATGGCTTACCGCCACCTTTGTTGCATTGTCCTTTGCCTTTGCAGATATAAGGGGATAATAGTCCGTACCTTCGGGGAGAACTACGTCATATTCGTCTTTGTTGTCCGAGTAGCCCACCAAGGCTTCCCCGTCAAGCCTAAGCTCTTTAAGACCGAGGTCATTGGAATCAAGAGTTGCGGCTGTCGCTTCAGGAGAAATACGATTTCCGTTCCAGAGGAAAGTTTTTGCCGTTGATCCATCGGGCATATCGGTAAGCTTAAGATTATACATATCCCCGGATTGTGTAAGCGGAACTATTTTACTCAAAGTTCCGTCAGAGCCGTACAATGCAGTTACATAAGCTGTCTTATCACTACCCGGTCTTGCGGCAAAAGCACTTACATTGAGGGTAGAATCCACCTTGCTGTATTCCACATGGGAAATAATATTTTTGCCGTCGGGAGAGATAAATACGAAGTCACTCCAGTCACTTACTATATTCTGCTTTATTGCTCTTAAGGCGACATTATAGGTTTTTGTATCACCGTCTGGAGTTATGATATAAGGAGCAGATACACCCTCATATATTCTGCCGTTTATAAGAATATCATAGGTTGTATCGGTTACTTCTTTCCAGTTGATTTCATATTTACCGTCATTGTTACGGTTTACGGAAATCTCGGGTACAAGCCCCGAGGGATTTACCGTTGCACCTTCGGCAAGGAGTATATAATTACCTTTTTGAGCATTTATGGTAAGATATCCGTAATCTATACTGCTGTAATCCACATTAAGACCTATTGCAGAATCTGCTTTTCTGCCCTTGTGGTCGGTAATGGAATCCTTTGTATTCACCTTAAGATAATCGGTGGTTGTGTCTATCTCCACATAGGCATCCTCGGTAAGGCTCATAGAAAGCTGACCGTAGCCCATTGCACAGGTAAGGTTCTTATCCGAAAAGATAAGATATACCCCATCCTTCATAAGATAGCTTCCGCCGGTAAGCATAATGCTGTAGTCATTGTAGGTAACGGCCTCGCCCATAAAGGTGATGCCGTCGCAGGTGATGTACTCACCCTCGCCTTTTAAGTTTACTATACACTTTGTGCCGTCTTTAAAGGTAAGCTTTACATAGCTTCCGTCGGAGGCATATTCCGTTTCGGGAACATCGGCAGTATCCTCATCCTCGTATACACTCATAGTCACCACCATACGGGTTTTATCCACCTTGGGTGTGGAGAAGCTCACTCTGTCGTGGTGGGGCCAACCGTCAAAATCACGGGAGGCGTTGGGTTCGTAGTAGAGTCCGTCTAAGGGATTTATAAATCCGTCATAAAATGTAACGGTAGTATTTTGAGGATAAATTACATTTGCTTTAAGATTTGCGTTTCCGCTTTCTATGGTAGCGCTGTTGTCGTCATATTGCGTGAGGGTTTCGTCCTCGGCATTAAGCCACCATTCAAAGCTTGATTCGGTATCGTCTTTTGCATCAAGGTCATCTATAACCACAAACACGCCGGGGCGAATGTAGATAAAGTGTCTTATGTATTTATCCAACGCACCCTTGTAGGCAGGTGTGGCATCTCCCGTAGCGGAGTCAAAGCTCATCTGGGTTACAAATTCCGTTATATCACCCTTTGCAGTAAAATCGTCTGTCTGTGACGGCTGACCGTTACCGCCGTCTATGGTGATGGAGTTGTGGGCAAAGGTTGCACGGGTTATGGTTTTGTCGTGTACGGAATGATAGCTATCGTAATAGCCACTCTTTACCGCCAATTTTTCGCCGAATGCCTGAATTATAAAGGAATTCTGGTCGGCGTGGGAATGGTTGAAGGAACCGTAGTGGGATGACTTAAAATATGCCTGCACACGGTTGGTGTCCATAAGGTCATCCGTCATAACAACCCAGCCTATGTCGTTAAACTCGTGGGATAAGGGATAATCCACGGGTGGCTCGGGCTCCACATCGTCGGTGTTGATGTAGAAGGTGTTTATGGTGTTGGCATATTCACCCCCAAGAGTGTTAAGAATCCACTTTGCTACGGGGTTCTTGGTGTAATAGGTGGTATTGGATATGGAGTCCGCAGATGCCGTACCGGGATGCCTTAAGTTGGAGTCATCACCAAAAGCACCGTAGGAGCCTGCAGGAAATGCATAGAGGGACCAGAGGTATTCCTGGCTTCCCCAGGCGGTTTCATAGTAGTTGATAATTCCGGCACGTGCCATTACATCAAGAAATTCCTGACCGTGAATAGTGGAGTCCTTCCAGTAATCGGTACCCTGGCTCCAACCGCCATCCTGATAGCTCCAAGGGGGAAGGATGGAAGCATAGGCAGGAATTACATTTTCAAACCAATATTCTGCCTCGGGAAATTCGCCGTACATAGCATAGGCGGTAATTCCAAGGAATCCAAAGGCTGTCCAGCCGTGGGAATCGTAGGGTATTTTGCGGATAGCATTAGTTCCTCCATCCACAAGATGATTGGAAAGGATTTTTCCTCTCTCACGAATCATATGGCGGATAGGTGCCCTTTCCGCTTCGGTCATGGTGTTATATATCCAGTCGTACACCATTGCACTTTTGTAGGTAATAACTCTGTGTATGGTATCGTTATTTTTATAGGAGGTTACATCGGTGGTATCATACACAAGGTTACCCTTGCCATCGTCAACAAAGCCCCAGGGGCTTAGAGCAGTAAGGATTACCTTGGCAACCTCGGCATATCTTTCGTCGCCGGACACAAGGTAGGCGTAACCGCACTCGTAGGCATAGCCCACAAGGGTTGTGTATTTGGTGGTTATACCTCGGTCAAAGGCATAGAGTATATCCGGGTCGTCTGTGTCCGGTCTTTGAGGCTTGGTTAAATCCAGAGTACCCTTTGTATATGCGCTGTAGCGAAGGTCTGCTCTGCTTATGATATAATTATAATATCTTAAAGCATTTATACTCTGATTTTTAAGATTACGAAATTCCTCAAGCTCATCTGCTGTTGTAATTACTCTTGGGTGTCCTTCGGGAATACGGGATTTTAAAATATCGGTTTCGGGAACAGTAAATTCATAGGCATCCGGGTCTATGCGAAATCTTCTTGCCTCGGTCCATTCGCTGTTGGAGCCGTCCTCTATATAGTAACGGACTCTCCACCAATAGGTTTTGCCTGCTTCAAAGATATGGTCAAAGCTGTGGTAGTTAACGGCAAGGTCTTTTTTGGAATACTTAAGCTTGGTACAGTTGGCATCCGTATATATACAAAGCTCATAGCTTACCGCATTCGGCACGTGATGCCAGGTAAATGCGGGTGGATTCTGCATAGATACATAGCCATCTGTAGGCCTTATAGGCATTTCTTTGCCGTGAGATGCCTCAGCGGGCCATTCTATGGCGGCAAATGCCGTAAGCTGACACAAAATGATACATAGCACAACAATCAATGAAAT